>JAYSCF010000101.1:0-3022 GCA_041915005.1 Novosphingobium sp. | reverse complement strand
CCTCGAAATTGCGGCCGAACCACTTGAGCCGGCTGGCCTTGTCCTCGCGCGGGATGCCCAGCGCGGCATACATCGCCTCGCCCACGCCGAACCGACGGGTGGCATAGGCGCCGTCAAGTTCGGGCGGATAGATGTTGTATTCGGGCGAATAGGCCGCCAGCCCCTGGGGGATCACATCGGCCACCCTGGCCAGCAGCTTGGCCAGCGGATCGCCCGCCAGCATCACCGCATTCCACGGCTGGGTGTTGCCGCCCGAAGGTGCGTTCTGCGCCTTTTCAAGCACGCGGGTCAGAACCGCACGGTCCACCGGCTGGTCCTTGAAGGCGCGGATCGAGCGGCGCGAGGCAACAGCTTCGGTAACGTCCATGACAGTGCCCTTATTCAAAGCCGAGGAACTTGATCTTGCTGTCCAGCGGTTCGCGCTTGCGATCAAAATGGTTCACCGGATCTTCTTCGTCCTGATAGCCGATGGCGATCCCGCAGAAGAAGATGTGGCTTTCATCCGAAACGCCAAGGAAGTCCTTGATGACCTTGGAATACATCGAAAGGAATTCCTGCGGACACGAATCCAGGCCGTGCTCGCGCAGCAGCAGCATGATGGTCTGCAACCACATGCCAACGTCCGACCACTGCGGCGAACCCATGACCCGCGGGAAGTAGACCATCAGCACGGCCGGCGCATCGAACGAGATGACATTGCGCGCCATGAAATCGGCGCGGCCCGCCTTGTCGGCGCGTTCCACCTGCAGGGCGGTGTACATGTCGGCGCCAACCTGTTGCAGGCGGGCCAGGCATTCGGGCAGCACTTCGGGATCGCTCCACGAATATTCCTTGGGATCCTGCGGCGCGGAGGCCTGCAGCTTGGCCTGCAGCTGGCGCAGCGGCTCACCGGTCAGGATCGCGCCTTCCCACGGCTGGAAGTTGCACCCCGAAGGCGCCCAACGCGCCGTGTCCATGATCTGGCGGATCAGATCGAGCGGAACGGGCTTATCCTGAAACGCGCGGATCGAGCGGCGGGAAAGGACGGCGTCGGTAACGGTGGTGCTTTTGGTCATGGGCGTTTAATTGTTCGGTTAAACGCCCCGGTCAAGCCTATTCGTCCTCAAACAACCGGGCGAGCTGCTCGATCATCGCCCCGCCCAATTGCTCCACGTCCATGATGGTCACGGCGCGGCGGTAATAGCGGGTCACATCGTGACCGATGCCGATCGCCACCAGTTGCACCGGCGATTGCTTTTCGATCCATTCGATCACCCGGCGCAGGTGCAGTTCGAGATAGCCCGCGCTGTTGACGCTAAGCGTGGAGTCATCCACCGGCGCGCCATCCGAGATCACCATCAGGATGCGGCGGTCTTCGCTGCGGCCCAGCAGGCGCTGGTGCGCCCAGAGCAGCGCCTCGCCGTCGATGTTCTCTTTGAGCAGGCCTTCGCGCATCATCAGGCCCAAGTTCTTGCGGGCGTGGCGATAGGGCTCGTCGGCCTTCTTGTAGACGATATGGCGCAGGTCGTTGAGTCGGCCCGGCTGCGCGGGCTTGCCGCCGGCCAGCCAGGCCTCGCGGCTCTGCCCGCCCTTCCACGCACGCGTGGTGAAGCCCAGGATCTCGGTCTTGACCCCGCAGCGTTCGAGCGTGCGCGCCAGCACGTCGGCGCTGATCGCCGCGATCGAGATCGGCCGCCCGCGCATCGAACCCGAATTGTCGAGCAGCAGGGTGACGATCGTGTCCTTGAATTCGACCTCGCGCTCGATCTTGTAGGACAGCGAATGCCCGGGCGAGATCACCACGCGGGCGAGCCGCGCCGCATCCAGCAGGCCTTCTTCCTGATCAAAATCCCAACTGCGGTTCTGCTGGGCCATCAGGCGGCGCTGCAGCCGGTTGGCCAGCTTGGTGACGATCCCCTGCAAGCCCTTGAGCTGCGCATCGAGATAGGCGCGCAGACGGCCCAGTTCGTCCTCGTCGCACAGGTCGCTGGCGCTGACGACTTCGTCGAACGCCAGGGTAAAGGCCTTGTAGTCGAAATTCGCGGGAATGTCGGTCCAGGCACGGTTCGGACGGGTCGGGAGCATCCCTTCCTCGCCTTCGTCACCCTCCTCCGCCTCGGCGGAATCGTCCTCCATCTCGCGCTGGGTTTCGCTTTCGCCTTCCTCGCCCTCGTCGCTCGGCTCGGCAGCGGCTTCGCTGGGGGTCTGGTCCTCGGCGGAATCTCCGTCCTCGGGCTGTTCCTCGTCCTGCTCGTCTTCGCTGTCCTGCTCTTCGCCTTCTTCGGTGTTGGGCTCAAGCTGGTCGGCGCGGGTCAGTTCGAGATGCTTGAGCATGTCGAGCGTCAGGTGCTGGAAGGCTTCCTGATCCTCGAGCGAACCGGCCAGCGCGGCAAAATCCTTGCCCGCCTTCTCACCGATCCAGCCGCGCAGCATCTCAACCCCGGCCAGCGCGGCCTCGGGCACCGGCTGGCCGGTCAGGTGTTCGCGCAAGAGCAATGCGAGCGCGGCCTGCATCGGCACTTCGTCGCTGCGGGTTGCCCGGGTGATCGGATCGCCGCCGATCCGCACCAGCTGTGCGGCATCGAGATTGGCCCGCACCCCGGCATAAGCATTGGCGCCCAACGCCTCGTAGCGCACCTGTTCGACCGCATCGTAACAGGCCCGCGCAGTCGGATCGCTGGGTGCCTTGCTGGCGTGGAGCTGATCGTTGTGATGGCGCAGGCGCAGGGCAAAGCTATCGGCAAAGCCGCGCGCTTCCATCGCCTGGTCGCGCGGCAGGGCGCGACCGGGCATCGGGATGCGCAGGTTCTTGCCATTGGCAACCGCCGTATCCGCCGTCCACGCCACTTCCAGCTCCGGCTCGTGGGCAACGGCGCGGGCCGTGCCGGTCAGCACGGACTTGAAGCGGTCGAGAGGGGATTCGTCGGACAAGTTCGCTCAGCGCCTCAGATCACCGCCCGGTCAGATCGACTGCCCGGTCTTGGCCCAATCGGCCATGAAGCCTTCGATGCCCTTGTCGGTCAGGACGTGCTTGAACAGGCCC
>JAYSCF010000100.1:0-7135 GCA_041915005.1 Novosphingobium sp. | reverse complement strand
AGAGGATTCGAACCTCTGGCCTCTGCCTTCGGAGGGCAGCGCTCTATCCAGCTGAGCTATGGGTGCGTGGCTGCGGCGGTTAGCAGCGTGCGGCGCGGCGCGCCAGTGCCTTTGTGCGAAAGGTCGCGGTTAGCAATTTGGCAAGCATGGCCGGGCTAGCTTCGATTCGATGACCATGCAGCCCACATTTACTGCTCCGCCCGCGCCCACCGGCGCGGCTGGCGGCGTGCTGCCCGCTTCGGGCCGGCCTGAATTCGGCCAGGCAGCGGCCAGCGCGATGAGCATGAAATGGGCCGCACTGCACGATGCGGCCGCCGTGGTCGCCGCGCTGGCAGGCCTTGCTCCCGAGCCGATGAAGCCCGAACTGCGCAACTTTCCGGCGGTGATGCGCGATGCCGGCGGCTGGCGACGAACCTTGAGCGAGCAGGGCATCGAGGATCTCGCCGCGATCATGGAGCCGGGCCTTGCCGCGCTGCTGGCGGTCCATGCGCGGGGGGCCAATCCCGCGCCTGCGGCGCTGGCACTCTGGCAGGAATTCCAGGCCGCGCGCACCGGGCTGCTGACGCTGACCCCGCCGCCGCCGATCAAGGAGCTGCGCCGCTTTACCTGAGCAGCGCTTGCCAAGTTCATGGTATGTTCCTAAATGGAAGCCATGCCAGCCGATCCTGCGAATCACATCGCCGTCCCGACCGATGCTGCCCAGCTCAAGGCCGCGCAGGCGGTGGCGCGCGGAATTGGCCGCCTGTTCGCCCGCAACGACATCTGGTGCCTGCCGGAAATGCCGCTGCGCAATGGCCGCCGCGCCGACCTGATGGGGATCGACGCCAAGGGACATCTCGTGATCGTCGAGATCAAGGTGGCCCGGGGCGATCTGCTGGGCGACGGCAAATGGACCGACTACCTTGAATTTTGCGACCGGTTCTATTGGGGGCTCGCCCCCGAACTGGACCGCGCCTGCATGGAAGAACCCGCCTTCCTGCCCGAACGCTGCGGGCTGATCGTGGCCGATGGCTATGATGCCGAAATTCTTCGCCCCGCGGCCACGGTGCCGCTGGCCGCCGCGCGCCGCAAAGTCGAGGTTGAGCGCCTGGCCCGCGCCGCGCTGCGCCGCCACGGGGTGCTGGGCGATCCGCACCTGGCGGGCTGGGGCGGATGACCTTGCACGCACTGGGCGCGGCCACGGTTGCCGCGATCAATGGCCTGACCCTGATCGAATTCTGGCGCGACAAGCGCCGCGCCCGGGCCGGGGCCCGGCGCATCCCCGAAGCCCGCCTGCTTGGCCTGGCGCTGTGCGGCGGCACGCCGGCCGCCTTTGCCGCACGCAGCCTGCTGCGCCACAAGACGCGCAAGCAGCCCTTCACGGCCCGGTTGTGGCTGATCGCCGCTGCCCAGGCCGCACTTGTGGCCGGGCTGTTCGCTCTCTGAGCCGCCATTTGCCCTGAAGCCCGGATCACGCCATAGTCATCCGCGATGGCTTCTTCGCTGACCGCCCCCGGACGCCCGTTTGCCCCGTTCCGCTACCCCGCGTTCCGCGCGATCTGGACGGCCAACCTCACGTCCAACATCGGCTCGATGATCCAGTCGGTCGGCGCCGCCTGGCTGATGACCGACCTGACCCGGTCGCACCAGCTGGTCGCCCTGGTCCAGGCCTCGGTCACGATCCCGGTGATGGTGCTGGGCGTCTTCGCCGGGGCGATCGCCGACAACTATGACCGGCGCAAGGTGATGCTGGCGGCGCAGGCTGCAATGCTGGTGGCCTCGGCGCTGCTCGCCGCGATGACCTGGGCGGGAGCGATCGGGCCGGTGTCGCTGCTGGCCTTCACGCTGGCGGTCGGGGCGGGCACCGCGCTCAACGGGCCAGCCTGGCAGGCCTCGGTCCGCCTGCAGGTCGGGCCGGGCGACCTGTCGCAGGCGATCTCGATCAACACCATCGCCTTCAATCTCGCGCGCAGCGTCGGCCCCGCGCTGGGCGGCCTGCTGATTTCATTGACCGGTCCGGCGCTTGCCTTTGCGCTCAACGCGCTCAGCTTCGTGGCGCTGATCGCGGTGCTGCTGCGCTGGCGCCCGGAAATGCCGGCGCGCACCCGCCAGCCGATGATCCCCGCGATCAAGGCCGGCCTGGCCTTTTGCGCCGGATCGAGCCCGGTGCGCCGGGTGCTGATTCGCGGGCTGGTGTTCGGGTTCGGCGCAGCCGGGGTCCAGGCGCTGCTGCCGCTGGTGGTGCGCGAACAACTGCACGGCACCGAGGTTGACTATGGGCTGACGCTGGGCGCCTTCGGGCTGGGCTCGATCGTGATCGCGTTGTGGGTCGCGCCGGCGCGGCGGCGCTGGGGCAGCGAAGCGGTGGTGGGCATGGCCACCGCCGTCTTTGCGCTGGCCATGCTGGTGGTGACGCAATCGGGATCCTTCGCGCTGATCCTCGCCAGCCTGTTCATTGCCGGTGGCGGCTGGGTGGCGACGCTGACCAGCCTCAACGTGGCGATGCAGCTGCGCTCGCCCGAGGCGATTCTCGGCCGGTGCCTGGCGATCTACCAGGCGGTCACGTTCGGCGGGATGGCGCTGGGGGCCTATGCTGGCGGGCTTGCGTCAGACCTGTTCGGATTGACCTTCGCGATCCGCTCCGCCTCGGTGCTGCTCCTGGCCTCGCTGCTGCTGCGCTGGCTGGCGCCGATGCCCAGCCGCGACGAAGGCCGCGTCGGCCGCGATGGCAGCGCGGCGCCCACCGGCGCAACTTAACCGTTATTTCACCATGTTGCGCCAGAACCGCGGCGACAGGATCGCTGGCGGGGAAGCCACATGGATACGTATCGCGGAAATTTCATCGATCACGCCGGGCCGGACCTCGACACCGGGGACGACGATTATGGGCGCGAAGCCCCCCCGGCGGTAATCGGACAGGACGAGCGCCGCATGCAAGTGCGCGCCTACAACCACTGGGCCGGCCTGCTCGACAACCGCAACTTCCCCTCGATCGAGGATCTCGAGCCCGAGGCCCTGCCCGATTTCGGACCCTATTCGGTGCTGCTCGATTTTTCGACGGGCATCGAAAACCCCGCGATCCGGTTTCTGGGCGCGACCCTGGCCGAGGAATGCGGCGCCAGCACGCGCATCGCCACCCTGGCCGACGTGCCGAGCCGTTCGCTCTTGTCGCGCATCACCGATCACTACATGCAGATCCTGGCCAACCAGGCTCCGATCGGGTTCGAAGCCGAATTCGTCAACCAGCGCGAAAAGACCATTCTCTATCGCGGCATCCTGCTGCCCTATTCGAGCGACGATGACACGATCGATTTCATCTACGGGGTGATCAACTGGAAGGAACTGGCCGACCAGAAGACCACTGACGAACTGCTGCTCGAAATCGATCAGGCGCTCGATGCCAGCAATCTGTCCGACACCCGCCGCGCCGACCCGCTGACCGACTGGGCCGATGGCCCGGCCGACCATGCCGAAACGGGCGAGGACGAGGACGTGCTCGACCTGGCCGCCTTCGCCGCCGATCCCGGCGATGATGAACCCGGCGATCCGGGCAGCATGGCGCTGGCCGACTGGCTGGCCGCCGCCCGCGAACTGGCCCAGGCTGCGCGCGGATCGGAAGATCGCACCCGCCAGGCGCTCTATGCCGCGATCGGCCGGGCCTATGACTTTTCGCTTGCCGCCGCCGCGCAGCCCGCCGAATTTGCCGAACTGGCCGCGGATTCAGGCCTGACGATCCAGCCGCGCGCACCGATGACCCCGGTGGTCAAGCTCGTGTTCGGGGCCGATTACGACAAGACCCGCCTGACCGAATATGCCGCCGCATTGGGCCATGCCCACCGACTGGGCCTGGCCCGCGGCGAACTGGCCCGCCATCTTGCCGCCGCGCCCGGCGGGCTCAAGGGCGTGGTTGGCGAGGAACGCCGGATCAAGCGCGATGCCGCCGGCAAGGCCGCCGCCCCGCGCAGCGCCGCCAGCGAAGCGCTGGCCCGCAAGCTGCGCGCCATCGAGGCCCGGCCGCTTGCCAGCCTGTCGGGCACGGGCGACGAATTTGCCCTGCTGGTCGCCCGCCGCCTTGCCACGGGCGAAGTGGTGCTGCTGGGCGAAGTTGCGGGCGATACCGCACTGCTGGAGCGCGCCGCCCGCCAACTGGTCGGCTAGCGCGCGCCGCGTTTGCGGGCTAGGGTCGCCCCACGGCCCGCCTTCAGCACCGGTTCAGGCGCTCGGCTGCCAGAAGGAACCCGATGCGCAAGCCTGGCCCGATCCGCTTTCTCACCCGCGCGCTTGCCGCGCTGGTTGCCAGTGCCCTGATCGCCGAGCCGGTCATGGCGCAGTCCGTGCTGCGCGATGCCGAAACCGAAGCCCTGTTCCACGACATGGCGGCCCCGATCATCGCCGCTGCCGGGCTTGATCCCAAGAACGTCGACATCGTGCTGGTCAACGATTCCAGCGTGAATGCCTTCGTGATCGGCGGGCAGGCGGTCTATCTCAATTCCGGACTGATCAACGAGGCGACCAGCGCCAACGAGGTCCAGGGCGTGATCGCCCACGAACTGGGCCACATCACCGGCGGGCACGCGATCAACGACGGCGGCAGCAAGGCCGCCACCTCGATCTCGATCCTGTCGCTGCTGCTTGGCGCGGCGGCGGCCGTTGCCGGCGCGGGCGAGGCGGCGATGGGCGTGATGATGGCGGGCCAGCAGGCTGCGCTGGGCAAGTATCTGGCCTTCTCGCGCGGACAGGAAGCCAGCGCCGACGCCGCCGGGGCGAGCTTCCTTGCCAAGGCGGGAATATCGGGGCGCGGCTCGATCAGCTTCTTCCAGAAGCTCCAGAATCTCGAAATGCGCCACGGCATGTCCCACGATGCTGACAGCGCGTTCTATTCGACCCACCCGATGACCGGGGACCGGATCGCGACGCTGCAGGACACCTATCAGCAGGATCCGGCCTGGAACCGGCCGTCTGATGCCCGGCTCGAAGCCCGCTTCATCCGGGTCAAGGCCAAGCTGTTCGGCTATCTGGCCGAACCGCAAAGCACCATGCAGGTCTATCCCCTGACCCAGACCGACGTGCCAGCGCGCTATGCCCGGGCCTATGCCTGGCACAAGGAAGCGTTCCTCGACAAGGCGCTGGGCGAGGCCGATGCGCTGCTCGCCAAGGCGCCCGAAGACCCCTACTTCCTCGAACTCAAGGGCCAGATCCTGCTCGAAGCCGGGCGGCCGCTCGATGCCCTGCCGGCGCTGCGCCACGCCACCGAGATCACCGGCAACCAGCCGCTGATCGCCACCACGTTCGGCCATGCGCTGATCGCCACCGAAAACACCGCCAATTTCGCCGAGGCCCAGCGCGTGCTCAAGGCGTCGGTCGCGCGCGACCGGGAAAACCCCTTCGCCTGGTATCAGCTTGGCGTGGTCTATGCCGCGAATGGCGACATGGCCCGCGCACGGCTGGCCAGTGCCGAACAGCAGGCACTGGAATACCGTTTCCCCGAAGCCTTGCAGAGCGCCCTGGCGGCCGAGGCGGCCCTGCCCGAAGGCACGCCCGACTGGCTGCGCGCGCAGGATATCGCGATGCAGGCGCGCGCAATGATTGAACGCCAGGGCAAACACCGGTAGCGCCTGCACTGATGACCACGCCCTCCCCCCGTTCGCCGCTTGTCCTGACCCTTGCGGGCATTGCCCTGATGCTGGCGGGCGCGCTGGCCGGCTGGCAATTTGAACGCAGCCGCACCGGCGGCGATATCGGCCCGGCCGTGCGCGCCTATCTGCTGGAGCACCCCGAAGTCCTGCCCGAGGCGATGGAGCGCCTGCGCGCCAAGGAAACCGGCAAGCAGCTGGCCGCGATCGCCGACAAGGTAACCACGCCCTTTCCCGGCGCGGTGATCGGCAACCCGCAGGGCAAGGTCACGCTGGTCGAATTCACCGACTTTGCCTGCACCTATTGCCGCCGCAGCGTCGAGGACGTCGAAGCGCTGGTTCGCGCCAACCCCGATCTCAGGGTCGTGGTGCGCGAACTGCCGATCCTTTCGCCGCAGAGCGCGGTGGCCGCGCGCTGGGGCCTCGCCGCCGCCGAACAGGGCCGCTACGCCGCGTTCCACAAGGCGATGTTCGCTGCCGGGCGCCCCGATCCGGCCAATATCGAAGCCGCCGCCAAGGTTGCCGGGATTGACCTGGCCCGAGCGGCCAAGGTGATCGCCGATCCGCGCATCGCCGCCGAAATCACCGCCAACCTGCACTACGCCCAGACGCTGGGCTTCGATGGCACGCCCAGCTGGGTGATCGGCGACCAGGTGATCTCGGGCGCGGTCGGGCGCGAGGCGCTGGCCAAGGCGATCGAAGACGCCCGCAAGGGGTGAGGTTTCGCGCCGCGGCGATTTTCTGCTAGGGTTTCGCGATGGTTGTCCTGCCGTTCCACCCCACCCCCTTCTTCGCCAACAAGAACCGCGCATTCTGGCGCCTCCAGGCGGCCGGCTGGGGCGGCGCACTGCTGCTGCGCGCGATGTCGGGCCTGGCCAACGGGCTGCCGCTGTCATTCCTGGTGCTGGTCTTCCTTGCCACGATCACGGGCTTTTCGATCACCCTGATCCTGGCCGTGATCTACCGCCAGCTGATCAACCGCCGCCCGATCATTACCTGGGGGGTGACGGCGGTGGTCCTGCCCTTTGCCGTGGCGCTCTATTCGTTCATCGATGCCTGGGTGAACGGGCTCTACGCGGGCGATGCCAGCGTCGGCTTTGCCCAGCGCATCATCGGCCTGTTCTATCTCGACCTGACCCTGCTCGGGGCCTGGTCGGCGCTCTATTACGCGATCAATTTCTTCCTCCAGATCGAGGAACAGAACGATCAGCTGATCCAGCTGGAAAACCAGGCGACGCAGGCCCAGCTGGCGATGCTGCGCTACCAGCTCAACCCGCATTTCCTGTTCAACACGCTCAATTCGATTTCGACCCTGGTGCTACTGAAGCAAACCGAGCCGGCCAATGCGATGCTCAGCCGGCTGTCCGCCTTCCTGCGCTATACCCTGGTCAACGAGCCCACCGGGCGGGTTACGGTGGCCCAGGAAATCGACACGCTCAAGCTCTACCTCGATATCGAACGGATGCGCTTTGAAGAGCGGCTGCGCACCAGTTTCCTGATCGATCCAGCCACCCAGCCCGCGC
>JAYSCF010000099.1:0-7239 GCA_041915005.1 Novosphingobium sp. | reverse complement strand
CGAACAGTCGATTTCGTCTGCAAAGGTCAGGGTAACCGATTGACCGGCAACGGCTTCGTCCAGATCGCCGTCCAGCGTCACGATCCTGGCCACGGTGCTGGTCTTGCCCGAAGGCAGCACGCGCACCGCATCGCCGGGCTTGACGCTGCCGGTTGCAATCAGCCCCGCAAAGCCCCGGAAGTCGAGGTTGGGGCGGTTGACCCATTGCACTGCCATGCGGAACGGCTTGGCCTGATCGGTGGTGGTATCAACCTCAACCGTTTCAAGGTGATCGACCAGCGTTGGCCCCGAATACCAGGGCGTATTGGCCGAAGGCGCGGTGATGTTGTCGCCCTTGAAGCCCGAGATCGGAATCGCGGTGAAGCTCTCGATCCCGATCGAGGCGGCAAACTCGGCATAGTCGGCCACGATCTTGTCGAACACGTCCTGGCTGTAATCGACCAGGTCCATCTTGTTCACCGCCAGCACCAGGTGGCGGATGCCGATCAGGTGGCAGAGATAGGAATGGCGGCGGGTCTGCGGCAGCACGCCCTTGCGCGCGTCGATCAGGATCGCGGCCAGATCGGCGGTCGAAGCGCCGGTCACCATGTTGCGGGTGTACTGTTCGTGGCCCGGGCAATCGGCGACGATGAACTTGCGCTTTTCGGTGCCGAAGAAGCGGTAGGCCACGTCGATGGTGATGCCCTGTTCGCGTTCGGCGGCAAGGCCATCAACCAGCAGCGCGAAGTCAATTTCCTGCCCTTGCGTGCCCTGCCGCTTGCTGTCGTTTTCCAGCGCGGCGAGCTGGTCCTCGAAGATCATCTTGGAATCGTAGAGCAGCCGCCCGATCAGGGTTGATTTGCCATCGTCCACGCTGCCGCAGGTGATGAAGCGCAGCATGGTCTTGTGCTGGTGCTTGTCGAGATAGGCGTCGATGTCCTCGGCGATGAGGGCTTCGGTCTGGTAGATCACGTCAGTCATATCTTTACCCGTCATCCCGGTCTTCACCGTCATCCCGGACTTGATCCGGGATCCCGCTTTTCTTGTGCTTCCTTCGAAAGGAAGCCTGACCCCGGATCAAGTCCGGGGTTGACGCTTCTGAACGCCCGTTCGGGCATTCCGTGGCGCGTCAAAAATACCCCTGCTGCTTCTTCACTTCCATGCCTGCGCCGCCCGCGTCCTTGTCGATCGCGCGGCCCTGGCGCTCGCTGGTGGTGGTGAGCAGGGTTTCCTGGATCACTTCGGAAAGGGTGGCCGCCTCGCTTTCAACCGCGCCGGTCAGCGGATAGCAGCCGAGCGTGCGGAAGCGGATCGAGCGTTCCACCGGCACTTCGCCCGGCTGGAGCGGGAAGCGCTCGTCATCGACCATCAGGATCATCCCGTCGCGCTCCACCGTCGGGCGCTTGGCCGCGAAATAGAGCGGCACGATCGGGATGCCTTCCAGCTGGATGTATTGCCACACGTCCAGTTCGGTCCAGTTGCTGATCGGGAAGACGCGGATCGATTCCCCGCGGTTCTTGCGCGCGTTGTAGAGGTTCCACAGTTCGGGGCGCTGGTTCTTGGGATCCCAGCCGTGGCTGGCGGTGCGGAAGGAGAAGATGCGCTCCTTGGCGCGGCTCTTTTCCTCATCGCGCCGCGCGCCGCCAAAGGCCGCATCGAAGCCCCACTTGTCGAGCGCCTGCTTGAGCCCTTCGGTCTTCCACATGTCGGTGTGGAGCGCGCCGTGATCGAACGGGTTGATCCCGCGTTCGGCCGCTTCGGGGTTGTGATAGACCAGCAGTTCCATGCCGCTTTCGGTCGCCATCCGGTCGCGCAGGGCGTACATGTCCTTGAACTTCCACGTGGTGTCGACGTGGAGCAGCGGGAACGGCGGCGGGGCGGGATAGAACGCCTTGCGCGCCAGGTGCAGCATGACCGCCGAATCCTTGCCGACCGAATAGAGCATCACCGGGCGCTCCGCCTCGGCCACCACTTCGCGCAGGATGTGGATCGCCTCGGCCTCAAGCCGCTGGAGGTGGGTAAGGGTCTTGCCGGTCATGCCTGTCCTTCGCGTGGCAGCGGGGTGTGCGAGGCTCATAGAGGGATGACATTTTGAAGAACCTCCCATATGGGAGGTAATATGTTGACCAGCGCCGACGAGACCGACCTGCTGCTGCCCTTGTTCGGCGGCGGACAGGCGCGCGCGCCCTTTGCCGCCTTTCTTGGGCGACTGCTGCGCCGCACCCAGGCGGACCATGCCGCATTGGTGCTGGACGAGGGCGAATTTGCCGCTGGCCCGGCGCGGGTGGAACTGGCCGGGCTGATCCGCGCCGCACGGCTGCGCCCGGGGCGGGTCTATGCCCTGTCCGAATTGTCTGGCGGAGGCGAAATCGGCGGGGATGCGCGGGTCTTGCGGCTGACCGGGGGCGAGGCACCGGCCTGGCTGGTGCTGGCGCGCGAGGCGGAGTGCAGCGCGGCCGATGCGGCGCTGCTTTCGGCGCTCGGCCCCTATGTTGCCGCTGCCCTGGCGCAGTATCGCGCGGCCCAGCGCCATGCCGCGCTGGAGCAAGCGGCGTCGACCGCGCTGGAGCGGGCCGGGGCGGGCTGGATTCTGCTCGATGCCGAAGGACGGGTGATCGAAATCGACCCGGCGCTGGCGACATCTGGCGAGGCGGTGGGTTTGCGGCTGCGTCCGGGTGAGCGATTGCCCGGGGCGGCGGCCGTGCTGGCCGCTGGCGGCGGGGCGCTGGTGCTGCACGGCGCGCCGCGGATCGAGGCGCTGCTCGTGCCCAGCGACCTGCCCGGCGCGGCCGCGCTGGCGCTGTGCCGGATTGCGCGGGCTGAGGGCGATCCGCCCGGTCATGCCTTTGCCGCGCTGTCGGGCCTGCCCCCGCGCGAGGCCGAATTCGCCGTGGCGCTGGCGCGCGGCGGCTCGATCGCGGATGCCGGCGCGGCACTGGGGCTGACGCTGGAAACCGCGCGCAACTATTCCAAGCAGGTTTATGCCAAGCTTGGCCTCAGGGGGCAGGCCGATCTGGTGCGGCGCTTCTACGAGAGCGGAGCCAGTCTCGCCTAGGCATTGCGCGCCATCAGCCCGCCATCGACCGGGATCGTCACCCCGGTGATGAACGAGGCCGCAGGCAGGCACAGGCTCAGCGTCATGTGCGCCACTTCCTCGGGCAGGCCATAGCGGCGCAGCGCGGTGCGGCGGTGGGCGTAGGTGTCCTTGTCCTCTTCGGGCACATTGGCGGTCATCCCGGTGCGGATCGGGCCGGGGCAGATGCAGTTGACCGTGATCCCCTCGCGCCCCAGCTCCACCGCCAGCGCGCGGGTCAGGCCCGTGACGCCCGCCTTGGCCGCGGAATAGGGACTGTCGCGCGAGGTCGCGCCAAGCGCCTCGGTCGAGGCGATGTTGACGATGCGCGGGGCAGCCGATTGGCGCAGGTGCGGCAGCGCGGCGCGGATGATCCGCTGGTGCGCGGTCAGCAGCACGCTCACGGCGCGGTCCCAGATCGCATCATAGCCATCGTCGTCGATCGGGCAGAAAGCCGAAATCCCGGCGTTGTTGACCACCGCATCAAGCCCGCCGAACCGGGAGGCCACGGCATTGACCACATCCTTGATCGCGGCGCCGTCGCTGACATCCAGCGGCCAGGCCTGGGCCGACAGCCCCTGCGCGCGCAGCTCGGCGGCAATGTCCTCAATCGGCGTGCCGGGCAGGTCGGTCACGGCAACATTGGCGCCTTCGGCGGCAAAGACCTGCGCCGTGGCGCGGCCCATGCCGCTGCCGGCGCCGGTTACCAGCACGGTCAACCCTTTGACCGAACGGCTGAGCTGGGTAGCGGGCATGATCCTCTCCTTATCTGGTCTTTGTGCCAGAGTGACCGTGCGCGGCGGGCTTGTCGAGAGGGGCTGGGTCATGGCACAGGTTTGCCCATGACCAGCTTTCGTCCCCGCCGCTCCGCGCTCTATCTCCCCGCGTCCAATGCCAAGGCCCTGGCCAAGGCGCGCAGCCTGCCGTGCGACGTGGTGATCCTTGACCTTGAGGATGCGGTTGCCCCCGAATTCAAGGAGGAGGCGCGCGCCGCCGCCGTTGCCGCGGTGGCCGAAGGCGGGTTTGGTAGCCGCGAACTGGTGGTGCGGGCCAATGGCCTTGGCACCCCGTGGGGCCGCGCTGACCTGGCCGCGATTGCCGCTGCGGGGCCGGATGCGGTGCTGGTGCCCAAGGTCAATTCAGCGCAGGATATTCGCGCCTATGATGCGCTGCTGGCCGCAGCCCCGCCCACGATGAAGCTGTGGGCGATGATCGAAACCTGCGCCTGTGTGGCCCAGCTCGATGAAATCGCGGCCTGCGCGGCCGACACGCGGCTGGCCGCCTTCGTCATGGGCACCAATGATCTGGCCAAGGAAATGCGCGCCCAGCTGCGCCCGGGGCGCGCGCCGTTCCTGCCGATCCTGAGCCTGACCGTGGCCGCCGCGCGCGCGCATGGGGTCGCCGTGCTCGACGGGGTGTGCAACGAGTTTCGCGATCTCGATGTCTTCCGCGCCGAAGTGGAGCAGGGGCTTGAATGGGGCTTTGACGGCAAGAGCCTGATCCACCCCGATCAGATCGGCCCCTGCAATGCGGTCTTCACCCCCAACGAGGGCGAAGTGGCCTGGGCCCGGCTGGTGGTCGCCGCGTTCGACTTGCCCGAGAACGCAGGCAAGGGTGCGATCAAGGTAGATGGCAAGATGGTGGAACTGCTGCACCTGGAGCAAGCGCAGCGGGTTCTGGCGATTGCCGCGGCGGTTTCGTAGCACGCGCGCGCCATTACCACCTTTCGTCACCCCGGACTTGATCCGGGGTCCAGCTGCCTGTTCGGGCGTTGCAGAAGAACAGCGGGATCCCGGGTCAAGCCCGGGATGACGAGTGGTTTTGTAAAGGTGGCTTAACCGCGCAGCTTCTTGATCGTTGCCGAAAAGGTCAGCACCGGTTCTTCGCCATCCAGGATCGTGCCGCGCACGAAGATCAGGCTGCCGCCCTTGCGGGTAACTTCGCCCTTGGCCGTCAGCAGCGCGCCGGCGCGGCCGGGGCCGACGAATTCGCTCGACATGGTCACGGTCACGCCGCCCACCGGGCCGCCGTTTTCCGCGATCATGAACAAGGCATAGTCGGCAAAGGTCAGCAGCGCGCCGCCGTGGCAGTGGCCCCAGCCGTTGAGGTTCTTGCGCTCGACCCGAAAGCCGGCAACGGCCTTGCCATCTTCCCAGCGGACATAGAACGGCCCGGCGTGATCCTCGAAGGGTTCCTCGCTCGCCCACTTGTGCCAGCCGGCCCATTCACCGTCCTCGATCAGGACCAGGCGGGAGGTGTTGACGCCTTCGGGCGCGGAGGACTGGGTTTCAGGCATCGGGGCATCCTTGCGAGGGAATCGCAGATAGCGCTCCTAACCGTGCGGACGGGCGCTTGTCACGCCTGGATGTCACCCGGCATCGCCCCGTCACTGATCGTCAAAGGCAAAGGGCGCGCCATCGCGGCGCCAGTCATCGGCCAGAATATCGCGCCCCACCGGCGGCACCGCGCGCGCCGTGCAGGCCGCGCGATTGCACAGCCGGCAGGTGACCCCGATCGGGGTCGGCTCGGGCAGGGCGGGCTGGGCATAGACCAGCTTGGGCGCGTGTTCGGCGGCGCAGGCCAGCGCGATCGCGCGCAGCACCGGCTGGCGGCCAAAGCTGCCGCCGCCCGCGCGCACGGTCCGCGCGATCGAGAAGAACCGCTGGCCATCGGGCAGTTCGAGGAGCTGGGTGGCGATCTCGCCGGGGGTGCGGAACACCGAATGGACGCTCCACAGCGGGCAGCCCCCGCCATGGGCGGCAAAGGGAAAGCCCGCGCCATCGAGCCGCTTGGACACATTGCCTGCCGGATCGACCCGGATGAAGAAGAACGGCACCCGCAGCATGCCGGGCTTGTTCAGCGTGGTCAGCCGGTGGGCGACCTGTTCGAAGCTGGTGCCAAAGGCGCGGCCCAGCGTCTCGATGTCATAGCCGCGCGCTTCGACCGCGCGGGCGAAGCGGTCATAGGGCATCAGGATCGCGGCCGCGCCGTAACTGGCCAGCGCCCGGCGAACCAGCGCAGCCGCTGTGGGCGAAGTGAACTCTTCGGCGCGGATCACGGCGGCGATCTCGCCGCGCAGCGCGGTATAGGCCACGTGGGTGGCCAGCTGGAACGCGCGGCTGGCCGCGTCCAGCGTGTCGGCAATCAGCAGCTGCTCGTTGTGCCGGTCATAGCGGCGCAGCGCGTCCATCATCACATCGGGCGGGAGATAGCGCACCCGCACCCCGGTGGTGGCGCGCAGCCATTCGGCCATGTCGCCGCGCTTGGCCACTTCGCTGGCCAGTTCCTCGGCGCGGGTGTCGATGGCGTGGAAATAGTTGCGTTCCCGCGCGACGAAGCGGCGCGCTTCGGCCACGGGGTCGTTCTCATCCGGGCTGTCGCGGCGTTCGGCCAGCATCCGCTGCTCGCGGGTATAGGCCGAATGGAGCCGCAGCAGCGCTTCGCTGACCCCGGGGAAGCTGGTGGCAAGATCAGCCACTTCAAGCGCGGGCAGGTCGATATCGGCAAAGATCGGATCGCGCAGCACGGCGGCGATACGCTTGGCATAGTCTTCGCTGTCATCGCCGGCGAATTCGGCGAGGTCGAACTTGTAGCTCTTGGCCAGGCGCAGCAGCAGGTCGGCGGTCAGTGGGCGCTGGTTGCGTTCAAGCAGCGCGACATAGCTGGGCGAAATACCCAGGTCCGCGGCCATGGCCTGCTGGGTCAGGCCGAGTTCGCGGCGCAGGCGCTTGAGGCGCGGACCAAGGTAGAGGGGGCGGGATTCGGCCATGGGCGCCATTCTGTCATCACTGCACAACTTTACAAGGAAAAGATGTAAAGCATTACAAGTCGACTCTGCGGGCGCTTTCGAAGTGGCGCTTATCGCGGCAATCGGGGTTCAGGAACGGCCCGCCGGTTCGGGCCAGTGAACATTGCCAACAAGGATCCGTGCCATGACCTATCAGCAGACCATCGCCGAAGCCGGACAGGAAATCGGCCGCTTCGCCCAGACCTGGGGCGGGATCGAAGCTGAATCGGTGGCGCGGATGCGCCTGCAGAACCGGTTCAAGACCGGGCTCGATATTGCGCGCTACACTGCCAAGATCATGCGCGAAGACATGGCCGCCTATGACAAGGATCCGGCCAACTACACCCAGTCGCTGGGCTGCTGGCACGGGTTCATCGGCCAGCAGAAGATGATTTCCATC
>JAYSCF010000098.1:0-7254 GCA_041915005.1 Novosphingobium sp. | reverse complement strand
CGTCCACGTCGGCAAGGCCGGCGCCGGGCAGACCACCAAGATGGTCAACCAGATCGCCTTTTCGGGCGTGCTCGCGACCCTGTCCGAAGCCATGCGCTTCGCCGAAGCGGCGCATCTCGATCTCGACAAGGTCTATGAGGCGATCTCGGGCGGGGCTTCGCAAAGCTGGCAGATGGACAACCGCTGGCACACCATGTGCAAGGACGAGTTCGATTTCGGCTTCGCGATCGACTGGATGCGCAAGGACATGGGGCTGGCGCTGGATGAAGGACGCTCGCTGGGCGTTTCGCTCCCGGTCGCGGCGCTGATCGACCAGTTCTATGCCGAAGTTCAGGCGATGGGCGGCGGGCGGCAGGATACCTCGGCGCTGGTCCGGCGTCTGCCGCGCCGGGGCAAGGCGTGAACGCAGGCCGGATCGCCGCCAGCGCCCTGCTGCTGGCCGGCGCAACCCCCGCTCTGGCGGATACGCTGATCGACAATGTCGATGGCATGACGCTGGATGCCGCCAACACGGTCGAGCATTTTTCAGGCCTGGTGATCGGCAACGACGGACGGATCGTGCAAGTCCTCCACCGCGGCGATGCCCGCCCCGGCAAGGTCGACTTCCTGCTCGACGGCAAGGGCCAGGTGCTGATGCCGGGGCTGATCGACAGCCACACCCATGTCATGGAACTGGGTCTTGCCGTGCTGACCCTCGACCTGACCGACACCCGCTCGATCGGCGAAGCGCTGACCCGGATCGCGGCCTATGCCAAGGCCCACCCTGACCGGCCATGGATCGTCGGGCGCGGCTGGAACCAGGAACTGTGGGCCGAAAAACGGTTTCCCACCGCCGCCGAACTCGACGCGGCCGTGCCCGATCGCCCGGTCTGGCTGATGCGGGTCGATGGCCATGCCGGCTGGGCCAACAGCCGCGCCATGGCGCTGGCCGGGATCACCGCGCTGACCAAGGCCCCGGCCGGCGGGCGGATCGAGCGCCTGGCCCCCGGCGGCAAGCCCAGCGGCCTGTTCGTTGACAATGCCGTGCGCCTGATCGAACAGGCCGTGCCCCCGCTCCGCCCCGAAGACCGCGATCTGGCGCTGGCCACGGCGCAGGACGAATTGCTCAAGCGCGGCGTTACCGCCACCGCGGACATGGGCACCTCCATCGAAGACTGGCAGGCCTATCGCCGCGCCGGCGATGCCGGCACGCTGCGGATTCGGATCATGGCCTATGCCGGCGGGACCGAAGCCATGGCCCTGATCGCCGGCCCTGGCCCCAGCCCCTGGCTTTATCAGGATCGGCTGCGGCTGGGCGGGGTCAAGCTTTACGCCGATGGCGCACTGGGATCGCGCGGGGCCAGCCTCAAGGCGCCCTATGCCGATGCGCCAACGGTCAAGGGGCTCCGGATTACCGCCGACACCCAGCTCAAGAACCTGATGAGCCGCGCCGCGCTCGATAATTTCCAGATTGCGGTTCACGCCATCGGCGATGAAGCCAATGCCGCCGTGCTGAATGCGATCGAGGATCTCGCGCAGACCTACAAGGGCGATCGGCGCTGGCGGATCGAACACGCGCAGGTGGTCGATCCCGCCGACATTCCCCGCTTCGGCAAGCTGGGCGTGATCGCCTCGATGCAGCCGGTTCACCAGACCTCTGACCGCCAGATGGCCGAAGCCCGGCTTGGCCCGGCGCGGCTGGCCGGGGCCTATGCCTGGCGCTCGATCGCGGCGGGCGGGGCGCGGCTGGCTTTCGGTTCGGATGCGCCGGTCGAACTGCCCGATCCCTTCGCCGGGCTGGCCGCGGCAATCTCGCGGCAGGGGCCCGATGGGCAGCCGTTCGGCGGCTGGCAGCCGCAAGAAAAGGTCACCCGCGAGGCTGCGTTGGCAGCCTACACGGTAAACGGCGCCTATGCCGGGTTCGCCGAGGGCCGTTTTGGACGGCTCGTCGTGGGCGAACGCGCCGACTTCCTGCTGGTTGATCGCGATCCGATGCTCGCATCGCCCAGCGAACTGCGCGCAACCAAGGTGCGGCAGGCCTGGGTTGGCGGCCACCTGGTGTGGGAAAGCAAGGCGCCCTAGCGCCGGTTCAGCTATCGGTGGTGATCACGGCCTGGGCGACGGCGGCATCCTTGGCGGCGCGGCGTTCGCCCAACCACATCACCACCAGCGACCCTTCGAATAGCAGCCACATCGGCACCAGCAACAGGATCTGGCTCATCAGGTCGGGCGGCGTAATGATCGCCGCGAAAGCCGTAATCGCGACGATCACATAGCGGCGCAGCCCGACCAGTTGCTGGCGCGAGACGACCCCCGCGCGGTTGAGCAGCAGCAGCAGCACCGGCAGCAGGAAGCTGATCCCGAACGCAAGAATGAACTGCATGACCAGGCCAAGGTAGTCCCCGGCCGCCGGCAGCGCCTCGACCGTCAGGCCACCCTTGGCACCCTGGAAGCCCAGCATCCATTTGAACGCGGTGGGCATGACCACGAAATAGGCCAGGCTTGCCCCCATCGTGAACAGCACCGGGGTGGCGATCAGGAAAGGCAGAAAGGCCTTCTTTTCCTTGGCATAAAGCCCGGGGGCAACGAACGCCCAGAGCTGGTTGGCGATGACCGGAAAGCTCAGGAAAAAGGCCGCGAACAGCGCCACCTTCAGTTCAACGAAGAAGGCTTCGTAAAGCTTGGTATAGACGAGCTTGCCCTGCCCCGGCGGGAACGCCGCAGTCAACGGGCGGACCAGAAAGCCGAAGATGTCGCTGGCAAAATAGAGGCACAGGCAAAACGATGCGCCCAGCGCTGCGATCGCGCGCAGCAACCGGGTGCGCAGTTCGATCAGGTGATCGAGCAGCGGGGCCTGGCTCTCGTCGATATCGTGGACCTTGAAGACCATCAGGGCGCCTTTGCCGGATCAACCGGCGCGGGGCCTGTCGCAGGTTCCGCCGGTGCTGCTGCATCAGGTGCTGGCAGGGCGCTTTCCGCGCTGGCCGCAGCTGGGGGCGCATCGGCCTCGGGATGGGCCGCCATGATCGCGGCGTTCTGCTCGCGCCACTGCTTTTCCATTTCCTCAAGTTCGGCTTCGCGGATCATGGTTTCCACGCCCGCGCGAAAATGGCCCGAAACCCGCCGGATCTTGCCGATCCAGCGCCCGGCCGTGCGCAGCGCACGCGGCAGATCCTTGGGGCCGATCACGACGATCGCAACGATCACCGTGAACAGCATTTCATCCCAGCCGATGTCGAACATGGCCTGTCTCCGCCAGTAAGAGGCGGCGCTTACTGGGGCTTGGCGGTGTTGGCGGGATCGGCGGCCTGATCGGCCACCGATTCTGCCGCCGCAGCCGGCGGCGGGGCGATCTGCTGGGCAGGCGGAGCCGGCTTGGCTTCATCGGCCATGCCTTCCTTGAAGCTCTTGATGCCCTTGCCAAAGTCACCCATCATTTCGGAAATGCGGCCACGGCCAAACAGCACGAGCACCACCAGCGCGAGCACGATCAGGTGCGGAAGCGACAAACCCATTGAAACACTCCTGAACTCAGCGGGCAAAGCGGCCCGTTCGCCCCCGTTTCATCCCATCTAGGACATCTTGGCGCTCTTTGCCAGTCAATCGGCGGATTCATCGCCCGCTTCATCGCCCAGATCCTCGGCCGGCTCCGCCTCGGCGCCACCGGTGAGGTCGAGCGCCGCGGCCAGCGCATCCTCGACCGGGTCCAGCAGGCCGGCGGCGCGCAATTCGTCGATCCCGGGCAAGTCGCGGCGGCTGGAGAGGCCGAAATGGGTCAGGAACGCAGGGGTGGTGGCATAGATCACCGGACGCCCGGGCACTTCGCGGCGCCCCGCAACCCGCACCCAGCCCGCTTCCAGCAGCACGTCGAGCGTGCCCTTGGCGGTCTGGACGCCGCGGATCGATTCGATTTCCGCGCGGCTGACCGGTTCGTGATAGGCGACAATCGCGAGCACTTCGGTCGCAGCCCGCGACAAGCGGCGCGGCTCCTCGCGCTCGCGCCGCAGCAGGTGGGCCAGATCGGGCGCGGTCTGGAAATGCCAGAGCTTGCCCCGCTCGACCAGCTGGATCCCGCGCCCCTGGTAGTGGGCCTGCAATTCATCCAGCGCGGCGCGCACGCTTGCCCCGCCCAGATGCTGCGACAGCGCCTCGGCGCTCATCGGCTCGCTTGCTGCGAACAACGCCGCTTCGACCGCACGGACCAGATCATCCGGGCGGGTCATGCCTTGATCCCCCGCAGCATCAGCGGTCCGAAGGTTTCTTCCTGCTGAAGTTCGGCTTTGCCGAGCCGCGCCAGTTCAAGCGCAGCAACAAAGCTGGACGCCAGCGCCGAGCGTTTGAGCCGCGCATCGGCGTGCGGCGGCAGGAAATCGCGCAGCTCCATCCACTCGATCGTCACCCCCAGCATCGAGGAGACGCGCGACAACGCGCTGTCGAGCGTCATCACTATGCGGTCGCGGACCATGTGGACCACCGGCGCGGTGCGGGCCTTGACCTGGCCATAGGCCTGAACCAGCGCGAACCAATCGCACTGCCACTTGTGCTTGCGATCCACCCTCAACCCTTCGGGCGCGCCGCGCACGAACACGTCGCGGCCCAGCCGATCGCGCCCCATCAACCGCGCGGCGGCATCGCGCATCGCGGCCAGCCGCTGAAGCCGCAGTTGCAGGCGCAGCGCCAGCTCTTCGGGGCTGGGATCGGGCTGTTCCTCGCGCGGGAGCAGCAGCGCCGATTTGAGATAGGCCAGCCACGCCGCCATCACCAGGTAATCCGCCGCCAGTTCGAGCCGCAGCGCCTCGGCCCGGTCGATATAGTCGAGATACTGGTCGACCAGTTCGAGGATCGAGATGGTCCTGAGGTCCACCTTCTGCCGCCGCGCCAGATCGAGCAGCAGATCCAGCGGGCCTTCCCAGCCATCCAGTTCAAGGTAGAGCGCCTTGTCGTCACCCGCCGCGGCGGCAATGCCCTGCCAGTCGTCCTCTGGCAGCGCCAGCGGCAAGACAGGGCTGTCGGTCACGCGCCGGCCCCGGTCAGCGCGAGCAGGGCATCGCGCTTGGCCACCAATTCGGCCTGCCGCCCGGCCGCGCCATCAAGCTGCATGGTCGCCAGCGCGCGATCGAGCCGGGCCGCAGCCGCAGCGCCAATCGCCGGGCAGCGCTCGGCGATCCCGATCATGTCGGGCAGCTTGGCCCAGCAATTGAGCGCGATGTCACAGCCCGCCGCCAAAGCCCGCTCGGCGCGTTCCGGCACGCTCCCGGCCAGTGCCTCCATATCGAGGTCATCGGTCAGCAGCAGGCCATCGAACCCGATCCGCTGCCGGATGATCTGCTCGATCACGAAGGGCGATTGGGTGGCGGGATTTTCCGCATCCCAGGCGGTGAAGCGGATATGCGCGCTCATCGCGATCGGGGCATGATTGAGCGCGCGGAACGGGGCAATATCGCGCGCCAGTTCGGCGTCGCTGGCGGTGACGGTCGGCAGTTCCTTGTGGCTGTCGGCCCCGGCGCGGCCGTGGCCGGGCATATGTTTGATCGTGCCGGCCACGCCCGCCGCCGCAAGTCCTTCGAGCACCGCGCGGCCAAGGGCAGCCACGCGCAGCGGCTCATGCCCCAGGGCGCGGTCCCCGATCACGTCATGCGCACCTTCCTCGCGCACGTCGAGCACCGGGGCATGGGTGCAGGTGATGCCCACTTCGGCCAGATCATGGGCCATTGCCTCGGCATTGGCGCGGGCGGCCTCGATCGCGCTGGCGGGGGCCAGGTCGAACAGCCGATCGAACGCAGCGCCGGGGGGATAGGCCGCCCAGACCGGCGGCTTCATCCGCGCGACCCGCCCACCTTCCTGGTCGATGGTGATCAGCAGCTGGTCGCGCCCGTGGATGCTGCGCAGATCATCGGTC
This sequence comes from Novosphingobium sp., assembly GCA_041915005.1. Taxonomy (GTDB): domain Bacteria; phylum Pseudomonadota; class Alphaproteobacteria; order Sphingomonadales; family Sphingomonadaceae; genus Novosphingobium. Next base: position 1,376 of record JAYSCF010000098.1, on the reverse strand, counting down.
AGCGCGCGCAACTGCGCGCGGCTTTCAACGTTGCGCCCGAAAATGATATAGCCAGCCGGGTCCGCATCGCGGAAAAAGGCACGCTCTTCAGCGCCGAGCACCGTGCCGGAAAGGCCGAAAATCGCAGGGATCATGGTCAAAGCGTTGCAGCAAGACGGCGCGAGTGCAAGCCCCGCCCCGCGCCGCTTTGATCAGGATATGTGGATTACCCGGCGGATTACTTCACCTGGCAGGAAATCCCCGCGCCCTTGAGCTTGCCGCACAGCGCATTGGCCCCGGCGGCATCCCCGGCCACCGCCTGGAGGCGGTAAACCTTGCCGATATCCGCATTGCCTTCGATCACCCGGTGCGACACGCCCGAAAGCAGGCCGCCTGCCTGCCCCGCCAGCTTGCTCCACGCCGCTTCAGCCGAAGCCTGCGAGGAATAGGCCCCAACCTGTACGCCAACCCCGCCGGCCGCCGGAGCCGCCGCGGGGGCGCCAGCAACGCCAGCCGGGCCATGCGCGGCCGGTGCGGGCGCAGGCGGGGTGCCATCACCCAGCCGGGCCGGGCGGCTCTGCCCTTCGGAAACGGCGAAGCTGGAATCCCCGGTGCCATCAAAAGTCTTGCCGCCCGGATTGCGGGGGGCTTCCTTGTAAGGGGTCTTGGGGGCTTCGATCAGGCTGCCATCGGCCACCATGTCCTGATCCGGCGTGCGGTGGGTGGCCCACCAGATCCCGCCAACGATCACCGCCAGCGCGGCCAGCCCCATGCCGACAAAGCCGAGCAGCCGGCCCATGCCGGCGCCTTCATAGTCGTCCTCGTCATCGTCGGAGGATTCGAGCCACGGCAGGCGATCTTCGGGTTCGGCCAGGGCCAGCTGTTCGGTTTCCAGCACGTGATCCTCGTCGTGGTCCTGCCACGCCGCGCCGCCTTCTTGCGAATCGCGTTCCCCGTCGATGCCGATCATGGTCACATTTCCTCCACTGCCTCCACGCCGAGCAGCGCCAGGCCATTGCGCACAACCTGCCCGATTTGCGAGGCAAGATAAAGCCTTGCGCCCGTGAGTTTACCATCCTGTGCCACGATGAAGCGCTTTTCTGGCTTGTCGTTGCCCAGGTTCCAGTAACCATGCAGCGCGGCGGCCAGGTCATAGAGGAAGAAGGCCACGCGGTGCGGCTCGCGCGCGGCCGCAGCCGCTTCGACCAGCCGCGGGAACTGCGCCGCCAGCTTGACCAGCGCGAGTTCTTCCTCGCCCAGCAGGTCAAGGTGATCGCCCGCCGGGGCCATGCCCTCGCCGGCGGCCTTGCGCAGGGTCGAGCGGATCCGGGCGTGCGCATATTGCACGTAGAACACCGGATTGTCCTTGCTCGCCTCGACCACCTTGTCGAAATCGA
>JAYSCF010000097.1:0-7286 GCA_041915005.1 Novosphingobium sp. | reverse complement strand
TGATATAGGCTTCCAGCGGGGTTTCCGGGCTGGGCTTCATCACCACGGTGCAGCCCGTCAGCAGCGCATAGGCAACCTTGTTGGCCATGATCCCGAACGGCCCGTTCCACGGCGCGATCGCGGCAACCACGCCGACGGGTTCATGCACCACGATCCCGGCGGCTGCGCCGACCGTGGCGCGCTGTTCGACGAACTGGAAGCTTTCGGCAAAGTCGGCGATCTGCGCGAGGCCCATCACCGATCCGCCGTGCATCGGCCCGGCAAAGCTGGACAGACCGCCCATCTGCGCGGTCCAGGCTGCGGCCAGTTCGGGCACGCGGGTTTCAAGGTGGGCCACCATCTTGCGGAACGCGGCCACGCGCTCAGCCGGGGGCGTGGTCGGCCAGGGGCCATGATCGAAGGCGGCGCGCGCGGCGGCGACGGCAGCGTCCATGTCGGCCTCGTCGGCCTCGGCGCAGGTTGCCACGACCTGTTCGGTGTTGGGCGAAACCATTTCAAGCTGGCGCCCGCTATGCGGTGCCACCCAGCGGCCGCCGATATAGAGCTTGTCGGGGTGGGCGATGTTCACGCCTTGGGGCAGCATCCGGATTCTCCCAATTTTCTAACAATTGTTACGAAGAATAGCGCGGCCGGGCATCACCCGCAAAGGGAAAACGCCGGGCAAAGGAAAAGGGGCGACCGTTGCCGGCCGCCCCTTCGTGTTTTCCCCACCTGACGTTGCAGGTTGGCGTCCGATCAGAATTCCTTCTTGACCGTGACCGCCCATTCGCGGGGCTTGCCGACCTGCGAATAGATCGTCCCCGAGAAGGCATAGACCGCCGCGAAGCGGGCCGGGTTGTAGTACTTGTCGAACACGTTCTGGACTTCGAGGCTGATCGAGAGATCTTCGTTCGAGTTCTTCCAGGTGATGCGCGCATTGCCCAGCGTGTAGGCCGGAGCGTAGTCGATCGCACCGCCAGCAGCGACGCGGCCGAGGCTCGCCTTGCTGGTGTGGGACAGATCGAAGCGCGGGGTCAGCGTGCCCGAGTTGCCGAGTTCGGCCTTGTACTGGATGCCGGCGCTCCACTTCCAGTTCGGCGAAACGATCGGATCGGTGATCAGGATCGCGTTGCCGACGCGGGCGTCGATGTTCGACCAGTGGCCATAGAGGTGGCTGACCGAGGCATCGATATCGAGGCCCGGGACCGGCGAAGCGAACATTTCAGCTTCGAAGCCCTTGATCTTGCCGTTGCCCGCGTTCTGGCGAGCACCGCAAGGAGCGTTCGAACCCAGCGAAGCGCAGCTGATGAGCGGAAGCTGGATGTCCTTGTAGTCGTTGATGAAGGCCGACACGTTCAGACGCAGCTTGCGATCGAGCAGGTCGGTCTTCAGACCGGCTTCGTAGGCGGTCACGGTTTCGGGGCCGAACGAACCGTTCAGAGCCTGAGCGGCGTCGAACGGACGGGCGGTCACGCCGCCACCCTTGAAGCCGGTGCCAACGGTGACATAGGCCAGGACTTCAGGCGAGAAGCGATAGTCGCCCGAAATGCGCCAGTCCCACTTGCTGCCGTCATACTTGGCAACAACGCCGTCGAGCGCGCCAAGGAAGGTCGAGACCGTGCCGTTGTAGTTCTTGCGAACGAACGTGTAGTCCTTGTGTTCCTTGCTGTAGCGCAGACCGCCGGTCAGGGTCATGGCTTCGGTCGGGTGGACGATCACGGTGCCGAAAGCAGCCTTGCTGTCAGCATTGACGGGGTCGTTGCCCATGAACTGGAAGTTCAGGCCCGGAGCGATGTAGTGGATGTCCTGACGGGTGAAGTAGACCGACTTCTGGTCGGAGTAGAAACCGCCCAGGGTAAATTCGGCCATGTCGCCGAGCTTGCCGTTGAGGCGCAGTTCCTGGCTGAAGAACCAGAACGACAGGTCGTTGTAACCGCCGGCAGCCTTGGCAGCGTTCGGCGAGAAGTCGTCGTCGGTGCCCCAGATCTGGCGATAGTCACGATAGGCCGTGATCGACTGGATGTTGAGCGAGTCCGACAGGTCGAACTTGGCATTGGCCGAAACGCCCCAGCCGTCGAACTTGGTGCGGTTGGGCATGAAGTAGCCCTGGGTCACCTGGCCGCCAGCCGGCATGTAGAAGCTGGCATAGGTGCACCACTTGCCGCAGTTGAACTGCGACAGACCGGCAGCGGTCTGGGTCACGACTTCGGCCGAGTTGGTGCGGTCTTCGTGGGTGTAGTCGGCCGACACGGTGATATCGACGGTCGAGTTCGGAGCATAGCGCAGCGAACCGCGGACGCCCGAGTAGTTCACTTCACCCAGCTTCGACATCACGCAGTCCGGACCCGAATTCGGGAACATGCCGATGCCATCGGCGTTACCCGGGTGGGCGCAGCCATAGTCGACCTGGTCGACATAGCCGTTCTGGTGCTTGTAGACGCCCGACACGCGGCCATAGAGGCCGTCGGTCAGCACGAAGTTGGCCGAAGCGCGAACGTCGGTGCGCTGGCGGCTGCCGTAGGTGGCCGAAACCGAACCGCTGTTTTCGTCGGTCGGCTTCTTCGAGAAGAGCTTGATCGCGCCGCCGATCGAGTTGCGGCCGGTCAGCGTGCCCTGCGGACCACGCAGCACTTCGACGCGCTCGAGATCGAGCAGGTCGAACACGCCGCCGGTCAGCGTGGCGTAGTACACGTCATCGACATACATGCCGACGCCCGGTTCGTAGGCCGGGTTGAAGTCGAACTGGCCGATGCCGCGGATCGAGGCACCCAGCGACGAACCATAGGCGCCGCCCATGGCGTTTAGCGTCACGTTCGGCGCGTTGCGGGCGATCTGCGACAGGTCGGTCTGGTTGCGCGATTCAAGCAGGGTGCTGTCCACTGCGGTGATCGACAGCGGGGTGTCCTGCAGCTTCTGCTCGCGGAACTGCGCGGTCACGACGATTTCACGACCGGCTTCGTCGCCGTCGTTCGCCTTGTCCTGCGCAAAGGCAGGGGTAGCGATGCCCATGGCGATCGCCGACACGCCAGCCGCAAGGCCGAGGCGCGCGAGAACATTGTTGCCAGAAATCTTGGCCATATTTCCCTCTCCTGTTTTGGTCTCTACAAGCGGACCAATCCAACCGATTGTTAGTAAGGCATACAAATTTGCGCTTGGCAAGACCTCGATTGCCCCCTGCGCAATGCGGCCGACAGTGATGTATTTTGGTCACGATTGTTATGGACAACCGCAATCGCCCCTTGCGCCGCCGGCAAACCGGGCGATAGGCTTTCACCATGAACGGATCGCTGGAAATCGCAGAAACAGGCGCGCAGGACGAGGCTTTCGAGCTGCTGATCCGGCTGCTCAAGCTTGGCAGCTTCATCAACGTGCCGATGAAGGAAGGGGTCTGCGATCCCTCGGGCGTCAGCCAGATCGAACTCAAGGTGATGATGGCGCTGGCGGGCGAAGGCGCGCTGGCGGGGCATGACTTGGTCGAGATCATGGGGGTGCCCGCCATGAACGTCAGCCGGGCTCTGGCGACCCTGCGCGAACGCGGGCTGATCGAACAGGCGAGCGATCCCGAGAACCGCCGCCGCCGCCCGGTGCGGCTGAGCGCCGCGGGCGAGGCGCTTTACCACGAACTGCTGCCCGCGACCCATGCGGTCGCCGCGGCCCTGCTGGGCGGGCTCAGCCCGCGCCAGCAGCGCGAACTGGGGCAGCTTTCCGACAAGGTCATCGAGGCGATGACCGGCTGGATCGCCCAGCGCGCGCACAGCGCCTGAGCAAGCCAGCCGGGCTGCGGTCAGGCCGCGATCAGGGCCACTTCTTCTGCATCTTCTGGAAGTGCTCGATGGCGAAGGCCGCGCCGAGTACCGGGTGGGCAAAGCTCATCGCCACTTCCTGGCGGTTCGGCCAGGTCGGGCGCCATTCTTCCTCGGCCAGGATCACGTCGGGACCGATCGGATTGGCGGGGAAGCATTCCGCCGCGGGCTGAAGGTGCGCCACGGTGTGCGCCCAGCCGGTTTCATAGTCGGCCTGCCACTGCATCATGTAGTTCAGCCGCTTGATCTTCCACACGCCGTCTTCGCGGACATAGTCGTTTTCATAGATGCCCGCTTCCCAGAACTGCTGGGGCATGCCTTCGGGGATCGAACCCTTGATCGCATCGTGCCAGCCGCCGGCCAGGATCCCGCGGAAGCGGCCCTTGGCGGTCTTGCGGTCGGCCGAAACGGTGATCACGTCCTGCAGCTGGAAGTGGTCGAGCAGCAGGCCCTTGACCGGGCCGCGCTGGCCGCCGGTGAACAGGTTCTGGAACCAGGTGCCGTAGAGCCGGATGATCCCGGCGTGGCCGCGGTATTCGCCCGACAGGAACACCACCGCGCCATCTTCCGAGAACAGCCCGGCGACTTCCTCGGGGCGGTTGTAGTCGATGTAATAGCCATAGGCCATCTGCAGGCGGCGGATCGCAGCCTGGTCTTCCAGTTCGTTGACGCGGTTTTCCAGCGCGGCCAGGCGCCCATCCAAATCAGCCATTTCGACTCTCCCGAAATAATTGTATGTAACACTAACAATTGTGAACGTTTTGGCGAGAGGGAAAATCGAGATGAGCAAATCGCAGGCCGAATGGCAGGGACGCGTGGCCTTCATCACCGGCGGGGTTTCGGGGCTGGGGCTGGGTATCGCCCAGGCGTTCAGCGATGCCGGGATGCGCCTGGCGCTGTCCTATCGCAACGAGGACTACCGCGCCCAGGCGGCCCGCTGGTTCGCCGAAAACGGGCGCGAGGAGCCGCTGTGGATCAAGCTTGACGTGATGGACCGCGAAGGCTGGGCCAAGGCGGCCGATGCGGTCGAGGCGCATTTCGGCGAGGTTCACGTGCTGTGCAACAATGCCGGAGTCAGCGTGTTCGGTGATACCGCCGAGGCCAGTCACGCCGATTTCGACTGGATCATGGGGGTGAACTTTGGCGGGGTGGTCAACGGGATCGTCGCCTTCCTGCCCAAGCTGAAGCAGGCCAGCGGCCGCCGCCACGTGATCAACATTGCCAGCATGGCGGCCTACCTCTCTGGCCCGCAGGCGGGGATCTATACCGCCAGCAAGTTTGCGGTGCGGGGCCTCACGGAATCGCTGCGTTACAATCTGGTGCCCCACGGGATCGGCTGCACCCTGGTCTGCCCGGCGCTGATCCGCACCAATGCGTGGGATTCGGCCTTCCGCCGCCCGGCCGAATTTGCCGGCAGCGGTTTTGGCGAAGTCAACAAGGCCGAACTTGAACAGTTCGGCACCGCGTTCCAGGCGGGGATGGACCCGCATGAAGCCGGAACCAAGATCGTGGCGGGGATGAGCGCGGGGCAGGGGCTGGTCTTCACCCACCCCGAATTCGCCGAGGACTTCAAGGCGATCTACGAGGAAAGCCTCGCAGCCCTGCCCGACGAGGTGGCTCCGCCCGAACGGCTTGAGGTTGAACGGATGCGGCGTGAGGCGAACCGGGCGGCGCTTGCGGGCAAGAGCATTTCGATCAACGACTTGACCTAGCACTGCCCCGCGCATCAGGATAGGTTCGGGAAAACGGGAGCGACCAGATGTGTGACGAATTCACCGCCCATGACGAGGACGCAGCGCTGGCGCGCAAGGGCCTCAGCCGGCGGGAATTCGCCGCCATTGGCGTGGTCGGAATGGTCGCAGCCTGCCATAGCGGCAAGGCCATGGGCCACAGCGGCGCGGCCTTGCGCGGCGCGATGGTGCGCGTGCCGGCAGGGGATGGCGTGGCCGATGCCTTTTTCATCCACCCGGCCAAGGGCAAGTATCCCGGGGTGATCCTGTGGCCCGATATTGCCGGGCTGCGCGATGCCTACATGGAGATGGGCCGCCGCCTGGCCGCCGAGGGCTATGCGGTGCTGGTGGTCAACCATTACTACCGCTCCAGCCCGGCGCCGATCTTCCAGACCATGGCGCAGTGGCGCACGCCCGAAGGCCAGGCGAAATTGCAGCCGATGATCGCTGCGCTCAGCCCGGCCGGCACGATGCGCGATGGTGCGGCTTTCGCCGCATGGCTCGATCGGCAGGCGGCAGTCGATACCAAACGCGGGATCGGCACCCACGGCTATTGCATGGGCGGGCCCTATGCCGTGCGCACGGCAGCCGCCGCGCCCGAACGGGTGCGCGCGGCGGCTTCGTTCCACGGCGCCGCGCTGGTCACCACGGCGCCCGACAGCCCGCACCGGCTGCTGGGCAAGACCCGCGCGCGCTATCTCTTCGCCATCGCCCGCAACGACGATGCGCGCAGCCCCGATGACAAGGGCGCCTTGCGCGCGGCGGCGGATGCGGCGAACCGTCCGGCCGAGATCGAGGTCTACGGCGCCGATCACGGCTGGTGCACGCTCGATGCGCCGTCCTATGACAAGGATGAGGCCGAGCGGGCCTGGGGCCGGCTGCTTGCGCTGTACGGTTCGCTGTAGTGCTCTGACTGCCTAGGCCCACCAATAGGCGGTGGCGCGCATTTCGATCGAGGCGCGCGGCGGGGCATCGGCCGGGGCGAGCGGATCGTCAAAGGCGACGTGGGGGATGCAGTGCGCGCGCGCGGGGTCGCTGTCGTTGGTCTTGAACAGCACGGCCTCGTCGATCGTCATGTCGGGATAGAAATACCACCGGTGTTGCGGGGCATGGGCCACGACCCAGGATTCAAAGCGCCATTCGGGCGCACCGCCCGGCGGATCGAAGATCGCATCGGCTACGATCAGGTCGTCTGCGGCAAAGCTGCGCGCATCGCAAAAGGCCAGCGGCACGTCTTGCGGAGCCGGGCTGAGCGCGCGCCACAGGTTGTAGGCGGCGCAGCGGGTGAATTTGCGGCCTTCGGCGCCGCGCTCGGCAAATTGCGCGGCGGTGGCATCGTTGATGTCGATATGGGCAAAGCGCGCGGGGTGCGAATTGTCCGAGCTGCCGGCCTTGCCGCTTTTTTCGGAGAAGCGCAGGATCCCCGGGGCATTGACCTGGACTTCATCGGCGCCGGTCAGTTCCTTGATCAGCCGGGCCACTTCGGCGCGGTGAATGTCGGCCAGCGCCGCGCGGTCGGTCCAATCGGTGATCGCGCTCTGGTGGCGGACCAGCTGGAAGCCTTCGCGATCGACATGGGCGCCGATCGCCCGGGCATCGTGCATCGCCATGGGATGCAGTTCGACCGGAACCCGGTCCTTCTCATGCGCATTGGCATAGTAGAAGGGCCGGGTGCCGTCCTTGGCGACATAGGCGATCTGCGCGGTGCGTTGAGTCATCACACAGATCTTGCCGCTTACTTGGTGATCTTGGAAGTGTCGAAAGTGCCAAGACC
>JAYSCF010000096.1:0-7328 GCA_041915005.1 Novosphingobium sp. | reverse complement strand
AAATGACGTACTTGGGGTCCGACATCTGGTCGTAGACCTTGCGCAGTGCCGGTGCCATCTTGTTGCACAGCGTGCCCGCCACGATCATCACGTCCGACTGGCGCGGCGAAGCGCGCGGGGCAAAGCCGAAGCGTTCAAGGTCATAGCGCGGCATGTTGGCGTGGATCATTTCCACCGCGCAGCACGCGAGACCAAAGGTCATCCACCACAGCGAGCCGGTGCGGGCCCACTGGAACAGTTCCTCGGTCGAGGTGACAAGGAATCCCTTGTCATTCACTTCGGCCGACAGGTCGTTGAAAAAGCCCATATCCGGCGGCGTCACGGCGCCACCGGCAGCAAGAGGCTGGCCAGCAGAGTTCACGAGCGTGCTCATTCCCAGTCCAAAGCTCCCTTTTTCCACGCATAGACAAGGCCGATGACGAGTTCGAAGATGAACACCATCATGGTCAGCCACCCGGCCCAGCCCGTTTCCTTGAGGCTCACCGCCCAGGGGAACAGGAACGCGGCTTCAAGGTCGAAGATGATGAACAGGATCGCGACCAGGTAGAACCGCACGTCGAACTGGCTGCGCGGGTCTTCGAAGGCGGGAAAACCGCACTCGTACTCGCTCAGCTTTTCAGCGTTGGGGTTGTGGGTTCCGGTCAGTCGCGACACGCCCATCGGCAGGAACACGAACAGCGCGGACAGCGCGAGAGCGATCCCCAGGAAGATCAGGATCGGCAGGTACTGCGAGAGGTCTACCACGTGAATGCCTCTTTTGCGCCGGAATCGGCCTAGCAAACGGATGAGCGCGCCCTAGTCCGCGCGCCCCCGCCATGCAAGTAGGCATACCTCCAGAAACGACCTTGTGGGACTGATTATTCCCCCAAATGTCGTCAACGGGCCGCTATTTGCGCAGTTCGCGCTTCAGCGTGGCCTCGGTCTGCTTGCCATAAGGGGGCTTGAATCCCGAAAGCTTGGCCACGTCGATGCCGGGCTGGCGATAGACCGCGCGGGCGTGGCTGAAGGTCTTGAAACCGTCGAGCCCGTGATAGCTGCCCATGCCCGAAGGCCCGACACCGCCGAACGGCAGATCTTCCATGGCGTTGTGGAACAGCACGTCGTTGACCGTCACCCCGCCCGAAATCGTACGGGTCAGCACGCGCTCTTCCTCGGCCTTGTCCTGGCCGAAGTAATAGAGCCCCAACGGGCGGTCGTGCGCATTGACATAGTCGATCGCCTGATCGATCGAATCGTAAGCCATCACCGGCAGGATCGGCCCGAAGATCTCCTCCTGCATCACCTTCATGTCATCGGTGACATTGCGGACGATGGTCAGCGGCATCTTGTTTCCGTTGGACGAGGAAAAGTCTTCGCCCGCCGGGTTTACCTCGATCAGTTCCGCGCCCTTTTCACGCGCGTCGGCAAGGTAGCCCTGCAAACGCTCGAAATTGCGACCATTGACCACCGAAGTGTAATCATCGTTCGCCAGCAACGTGGGATACATTGCCGCGACGCCGTTTTTCACGCTGTCGATCACCGCATGCTCCTGATCGCGCGCGACGAGCAGGTAATCCGGGGCAAGGCAGATCTGGCCGGCATTCATCATCTTGCCCATCGCGATGCGTTCGGCGGCCTTCTTCTTGTCGGCGCTGCGCCCGATGAAGGTTGGCGATTTGCCGCCCAGTTCCAGGGTCACCGGGACCAGGTTGTTGGCGGCGGCCCGCATGATGTGGCGCCCCACGCTGGTTGCGCCAGTGAAGATCAGATGATCGAACGCCAGCCCCGAGAACGCCGTGCCAACATCGACGCCGCCCGTGAAAACGGCCATTTCCTCGTCCGCGAAATATTGCGGAACCAGTTCGGCAAAGAGATCGGCAACGCGCTCGGTAAATTCGCTGGGCTTGATCATGGCGCGATTGCCCGCGGCAAGGATCCCCGCCATCGGCACCATCACCATGCCCACCGGGAAATTCCACGGCGCGATAACGCCAACCACGCCCTTGGGCTGATAACGCACTTCGGCCTTCGCGCCGAGCAGGCCCAGCGGAAACATTGCCTTGCGCTTTTCGTTGCGGCTCCAGGCCTCGAAATGCTTGCGAGCATGCTTGAGCGCACCGACCGAGGGCATGATGTCGGTCATCAGGGTCTGTTCGGTGCTGCGATGGCCGAAGTCGGCCGAGACGGCCTTGGCAAAGGCATCCTTGTGATCGACCAGCAGAGCAATCGCGCGATCGATCCGGTCACGCCGGACCGCCATCGGTTCAGGCATGGCAGCGGTAAACGCCTCGCGCTGGGCCTTCAGGATCGCGTCCATCCGCGCGATTTCGACGTTGCTCATGGCTCCACCCTCTCAAGTTTCAATTTGCCACGCTTGTTGCCCAATCCCCCGCCCTTGGCAAGAACTCCTCATTGCCAATGATGCAGTGCAGCATTATGCCCTTCGCAAAATCGGCAAACCAGAAAGGCTCAAGCCATGGCCCAGTTTTCTTCGCATGATCCCGTTGTCATTCTTTCCTACGCGCGCACCCCGATGGGCGCCATGCAGGGCGAACTGGCTGAAGTTTCGGCCACGGAACTGGGCGCGATCGCGGTCAAGGGCGCGGTCGAGCGCGCCGGTGTTGACGGCGCCGGGATCGAGCGCATCTACATGGGCTGCGTGCTGTCGGCCGGGCTTGGCCAGGCCCCTGCTCGCCAGGCCGCGCTGAAGGCTGGCCTGCCCCGCTCGGTCGAGGCAACCACCGTGAACAAGATGTGTGGTTCGGGAATGCAGGCCCTGATCATGGGCGCGGAAGCCCTGGCTTCGGGCAGCGTCGACCTGATCGTGACCGGCGGGATGGAATCGATGACCAACGCCCCCTACCTGCTCAAGAAGCATCGCTCGGGCGCGCGCATCGGCCACGATACTGCCTATGACCACATGTTCCTCGATGGCCTTGAAGACGCCTATGAGCCGGGCCGTGCGATGGGCACCTTTGCCCAGGAAACCGCTGACGAATACCAGCTGACCCGTCAGGCCCAGGATGATTTCGCGATCGCCTCGCTGACCCGTTCGCAGGAAGCCACCACCAGCGGCAAGTTCGCCCGTGAAATCGTACCCGTCACGATCAAGACTCGCGCCGGCGAAGTCACCGTGAGCGAGGATGAGCAGCCCAAGAAGGGCCGTCCCGACAAGATCCCCGCGCTCAAGCCCGCCTTTGCCAAGGACGGCACGATCACCGCGGCCAATGCCTCGTCGATTTCGGATGGCGCGGCGGCTCTCGTCGTCACCCGCCAGTCGGTTGCCGCCGCGCAGGGCAAGGCCCCTGTGGCCAAGATCGTGGCCATGGCCGCCCACGCCCATGAACCTGCCAAGTTCACCACCGCCCCGGTCGCCGCGATCGGCAAGGTGCTCGACAAGGCTGGCTGGATCGCGGCTGACGTTGATCTCTATGAAGTCAACGAAGCCTTCGCCTGCGTCACCATGTTCGCGATGCACGACCTTGGCATCCCGCATGACAAGGTCAACGTCCACGGCGGCGCAACCGCGCTGGGCCATCCGATCGGCGCCTCGGGCGCGCGGATCATCGCCACGCTGATCTCGGCGCTGCAGACCTATGGCAAGACCAAGGGCGTTGCCGCGCTGTGCATCGGCGGCGGCGAAGCCACGGCCGTGGCCATCGAACTGGTCTGATCCGGGCCTGAAACCCGCGACAATTGCGCGACATAGCTTGCCCGGAGCCGAACCTGCGGTTCCGGGCAAGTTCATTTCGGGCTGCGTAAATCCTGTGTCACCGGTCGGCATGGGCTGCCGGATAGCTCAAACACAGGAGCCCCCAGATGAACCGCAAGCTGCTTTCCGCCCTGATCGTCCTTGGACTGGCCCTTCCGGCCGCCGCCCAGGCCCGCGTTACCCCTGCCGAGCTGCACCGCGATGCCGCGCAGGTTCATCAAGAAAAGCGTGAACTGGCGCGCGCCAAGGCGCACCACAATCATCGCAAGGTCCGTCATGAACGCCGCGAATTGCAGCGCGCCAAGCATGAACTGCACCGCGACGCCCGCGCCTATGCGCACCAGCATCGCTAAGCGATGATCCTGGAATGTCGGGGAGCTGGCCCCCTTACGGCTCCCCGGCGCCCCACAGGTGGGCTTGTGCAACAAACCCCTTGCGCGGGCCGATGGTCATCGCGCACCAGCCATTGGTGCAATCGCCCACCAGACCGATGACGCCTGGGGCCACTTTCCACAGCAGCCGTCCGCCTTCAGCCGGCGAATCGCGCATCGGCGCAGGTTCCTTGCCCACCACGACAGCATCGCGTTCGCGGCTCAGGAAACGGGCGAGGATCCAGCCCTGCGCGCCATCCTGATCGCGCACGAACCGCCACCCTTCCTTGATCCGCACGACCTTGAGCGGCAGGTGCGCACGGCGATAAACCCATGAAATCATGTAGTCTTCACCCGGCCCAACCCGCATATTGACCTCGTCCGCACGGATCGAGGCCCAATAGGGGATCTGTGGATCTTCGGCGGCAAGCGGCGCCGCGATCGAGACGGCGGCAGCGGCGGCAAGGATGGTCGGGGTGATGCGCATCAAGCGCTGATAGCCGCTTGACCGCGCTGCCCGCAACGGCCTAGCGATCAGCTTGCAATGACAGTCGTGACCGACACCCCCACTTCGCGCCGCGTAAACGGCAAGCCGCGGGTCTGCGTGACCCGGCATCTGCTGCCCTCGATCGAGGCACGGATGGGCGAACTGTTCGATGTGGTGCTCAACTCCGCAGACCTGCCGATGTCGCGCGCCGATCTGGTAGCGGCGATGCAGGATTGCGATGTGCTGGTGCCGACCGTGACCGACCGAATCGATGCCGACATGATCGAACAGGCGGGCGAGCGCCTGGGTCTGATCGCCAATTTCGGCGCCGGGATCGAACATATCGCACTGGGCGCAGCGCGTTCGCGCAAGATCATCGTCACCAACACGCCCGGCGTTTTCACCGACGACACTGCTGACTTGACCATGATGCTGATCCTTTCGGTTCCGCGCCGGCTGGGCGAAGGCAGCCGGCTGGTGCGCGACGGCCAGTGGACCGGCTGGGCGCCCTCTGCCCTGCTGGGCCGCAGCATTGGCGGCAAACGGCTTGGGATCGTTGGCATGGGGCGGATCGGCCAAGCCGTGGCCCACCGCGCCCGCGCCTTTGGCATGGACGTGGTCTATCACAACCGCCACCGCCTGCCGGGCAGCTTTGAAACCATGCTCGGCGCGCGGTATGAGCCCGATCTCGATCGGCTGATTGCCGAAGCCGACGTATTGACCCTGCACTGCCCAGGTGGCCCCGAAACCCACCACCTGCTGAACGCTGCCCGCTTCGCCACGATGAAGCCGACTGCCTATGTCATCAACACGGGCCGCGGCGATCTGATTGATGAGGATGCGCTGGTCCATGCCCTGCAGAGCCGGCAGATCGCCGGGGCCGGACTGGATGTCTATGCCCGCGAACCCCAGGTCGATCCGCGCCTGATCGCGATGCCCAATGTCATCACCCTGCCCCACATGGGCAGTGCGACGCTGGAAGGGCGCGAACACGCAGGCGAAAAGGTCATCGCCAATATCCGCTTCTGGATCGACGGACATCGCCCGCCCGATCAGGTGCTGGAAGGCTGGGCATAATCGCGCCCCGGCGCAACAATCCGAAAACGGCGTGCTTGCGCGGAATGCAATCGTTGCTCTAAGCGCGCGGAATATAGAATCGCCGCGCCATGCGGCATGGGAGTTATTCGGCAATGCGCAAGTTTTCGGCGATTGGCCTGTCCGCCGCGGCAGTCCTGCTTCCCTCGGCTGCCCTCGCGCAAGACGCGATGAGCGATGCGGCCGACAGCGGCGATACCGCCTGGATCCTGATTTCCTCGGCGCTGGTCCTGTTGATGACCATGCCCGGGCTGACGCTGTTCTATGGCGGCCTGGTCCGTGCCAAGAACTTCCTTTCGGTGCTGGTCCAGGTCGGCGCGATCGCCGCGGTAGCCTCGCTGCTGTGGATCGTCTGCGGCTACACCCTGGCCTTTGGCCATGTCACCAACGGCTGGCTGGGGGCAGGCAATGCCTGGATGCTGCTTGATCTGGGCAACGTGCGCGAAAACACCATGGTGCCCGAAAGCGCCTTCTCGCTGTTCCAGATGGCCTTTGCCGCGATCACGCCGGCGCTGATGGTCGGCGCCTGGGTTGATCGCGCGCGGTTTGGCTGGGTCGTTGCGTTCTGCGCGCTGTGGAGCCTCACGGTCTATGCCCCGGTGGCCCACTGGGTCTGGGGCGGCGGCTGGCTTTCGACCGCGATGGGCACGCTCGATTTCGCCGGCGGCATCGTGGTCCACACCACGGCCGGCGTTTCGGCGCTGGTTGCCGCCATCCTGCTGGGCAAGCGCCAGGGCTTTCCGCGCACCCTGATGCTGCCGCACAGCCCCTCGTTGACCATGGCCGGTGCCGCCCTGCTGTGGGTCGGCTGGTTCGGCTTCAACGGCGGCTCGGCACTGGCAGCCAACGATGATGCGGCCTTCGCCATCATCAACACCCACACCGCCGCCTGCATGGCCGCGCTGGCCTGGCTGGCCATCGAACGCTTTACCGTGGGCAAGCCCACCAGCGTCGGCTTTGCCACCGGTGCGGTGGCGGGGCTGGCCACGGTCACCCCGGCAGCCGGGTTCATCTCGCCCGGCGCCGCGATGGTGCTCGGCGTGGTGGCCGCGGGCGTGTGCTATCCGATGATCCAGTTGGTCAAGCAGCGGCTCAAAATCGACGACTCGCTCGACGTGTTCGCGGTTCACGGCGTGGGCGGCATCATCGGCTCTATCCTGCTGGCCGTGTTCATCAGCCCGGCGCTGGGCGGCACCGGCTATGCCGAGGGCAAGACCATGGTGAGCCAGCTTGCCGCGCAGCTTGTCGGCGTTGGCGTGGTTGCAATCTGGTCCGCCGTGGTCAGCGCGGTGCTGGCCGTTGTCGTCAGCCTGGTCTTCCCGATGCGGGTCAGCGAGGACGACGAGCGCGAAGGGCTCGACCTTGCCAGCCACGGCGAACGCGCCTGGGAGTTTGATTGATCCCGGCCGCCAGTCGGCACTCCAAAAAAGAAAGGGCGGCACCCGCAGGTGCCGCCCTTCTTGTTTGCGGTCAAAGCGCTGAGCGGGATCAGTCGCCGGTCAAAATCCGCTCGACCAGATCCTTCACCGTCGGGGTGAAGTTGTTCGAATAGAACGGATCCTGCTTGAAATTGTAGGCCGCGTGGCCGGCAAACATCAGGTTGTCGTCGATGTGGCCACCGTGGGCGATGTCCTGCAGGGTCTTCTGGATGCAGAAGCTGCGCGGATCGGCCAGCCGCCCGGTC
>JAYSCF010000095.1:0-7459 GCA_041915005.1 Novosphingobium sp. | reverse complement strand
GAGGCAATCATGCACTAACAAACAACACGGACCACTCAGTGGGGGCCGGTCATTGATCGGGAATGGCTGAAATCAGGTTTTTGGTCGGGGAGACAGGATTCGAACCTGCGACATCCTGCTCCCAAAGCAGGCGCGCTACCGGACTGCGCCACTCCCCGACCGGGGTTTGCCAATCTTGCGCTGGTGGGCCCGGCAGGACTCGAACCCGCGACCTAGCCGTTATGAGCGGCCAGCTCTAACCAACTGAGCTACAGGCCCGCCCCGCGAAGGGGTGGTGGGCGAGTTAGCTTGGTGACGGGACTTAGGCAAGGGTGATGGAGCGGGCAATTTCTCCCGCGGTGGTCGGCATGACCCCGCGATGGCGCAGCGCTGCGAAAGTGGCGCGCCACCAATCGTAAAGCTGGTCGAGATCATCCTCACTGCGGACATAGGGCGTGTAGCCCGGCGCCAGGGACGGGCTGTGAAAGCTGAAGACCAGCACGGGCAGGCCTTCGTTGATCGCGATGTCGATTCCGCGCAGGGCCTCGGTGCTGGTGACGCCTTCGGGGGTCAGCGGGATGCGTTCGAGCAGGCCGATCCGGGCCAGCGCCCCGCGCAGCCGGGGCATGCGCCAAAGCATCGGGTAGAGCCACGGGCCAAAGCGGCGCAGCGGTCCCCAGAAAACCGTGGTCAGCGGCAGTTCGAGCAGGCGGCGCTCGCGGTTGATCCAATAGGGCACGATCGGGTGCTGGCGAAAATTCGGCCCGCCGCTGGCGCTGTAATCGAACCGGGCGCGCACCGAGGTATCGATCAGGATGCCATGATCGGCGAGGATTTGCGCGGTGCTGGCCCCGACGCCGTATCGCCCGGCCCGGTAAATGGTGGGCGCCGCGCCAAAGTTCTGTTCGATCGTGTCGCGCAGCCGCTTGAATTTCTCGCGTTCGAGCGTCGGGGGCAGGTTGCCGGCATAGGAGTTGAAATTGTTCACCTCCTCTTCGTGCGGCGGATTGACCCACGGGTGGAGCTGGACGCCGACTTCGGCCCGCCCGCCGGCCACGGCATCGCGCAGGATCTGCGCCGCCATGGCGGAAGTGGCGATCGGGTAGTCGATCAGATAGACCGGAACCACGCCCTGGCCTTCGCAGAATTCCTGGAACCGCGCGAGCCGGGCCACGGTGTGGACCGTGTGGCCCGAGCGCTCGATCGGCCGGGTCCAGTCAAACTCTTCCTCGGTATCGACCGTCAGGATGAAGCGCTGGCCGAATGCAGGCGCAAAGTGCGCCAGATCGTCATCGCCCGGCAGGTCCGTGATGCGGTTTTCCGCCACCGGTCGATCAATCCCTTCGTTTGCCTAACGCCCTGAAAAAAAGCGCGTCTGCTAGCTGGCCCGTGCTGCATCCGGGTTATGGCCGGCGGCCTTCGCGGTCAAGCCCGCCTGCGCGGCGAGCGGCAGGGTCAGGCGCAGCCGATCGCCCTTGCGCTCAAGACTGCCGCCAGCCGCCTGGGCCTCGGCGCGGGCGAGGCGCAGCGCGAAGCCGACGCCGAACACCCCGGCGGCAATCGCCTGCTGGATTTCGGTCGGGCTGGTGTTGAACAGCGCTTCGCCTTCGCGTGCCGCCAGCACGGCAGGCAGCGTGATATCGAGCCGGGCCGCGCCATCCTTGGCCTTAAGCCGGACCTTGAGCACTTCACCATGTCCGCACACCCCGGCCAGGGTTGCCAGCAAGCGCCAGCCGACCCGTTCGACCTCAAGCCGGGCGAGCGGCACGGTCAGCGTGCTGGCGCCATCGCGCCGCAGGACAAGCCCGGCGCCGCGCTGGCGGATATGGGCATCAAGCTGGGCGATGGTCGCCTCGAACACTTCGGCAAGGTCCGTCTCGCCCGGTTCAAGCGCCAGTGCCGCGCTGTCGAGCTTGGCGAGCCGCTCCAGCTCGTCGAAGGCAGACAGCATCCGCGCGGCATCGCCCACGATATTGGCGGCCAGGGCGCGGTATTCGTGCGGGGTGGGGCCGAACAGCTGCTGCTGGATGACTTCGGCAAAGCCCTGGATCGCGTTGATCGGGGTGCGCAGTTCATGCAGCAACTGGCGGATCCGGTCTGCCTCGGTGTCGGCCACGCGCGGCAAGGGCACGCTGGCCGGGGCGGCTGCGGCCGGGCGCCGCATGCGCCCGCGCCAGCCGACATGGCGGCCGGTCAGCGGATCGAACCACGGGGTTGCATCGATCCGCCATGCCCCCGAAATCGCCGGGGCGCCCGTGATCGTGACCAGGCAGGCGCGCAGTGGCTGGCGGCGGCGCAGCGCCTCGCCCAGCGCGGGCGGGCCGGATAGCGCACCGGATCCCTCGGGCGCGCCAAGCCGCAGCCCGGTTACCATTGGTGCCGCCGACGAATCGCTCCAGGTGATCTGGCCGGCAGGGTCGGTCGCGAAATCAAACGCCGCAATCCGGCGCAGGGCGCCGCCATGGTCTTCGCCCAGCGGCAGGCGCGGGGAATCGCCGGCAGGGCGCTGCTGTTCAGCCTCGCGTGCCTTGCGATAGACCTCGATCCGCTTGACCAGGGCGCTGATGCCCTGCGGCTCGTTGGCCTGGGGCGCGGCAGGTTCCGGCGTTTCGGTCAGCGCTGCCGGGCTGGGCGAGGGTGCCTCGGCGGCATTCGTGCTGGCCGGCGGCAGTGCGCGGCTCTGCACGCCAAGGCGATTGAGCTGCACCGCAAGCGTGGGGGACAGATCGCTGCGGTCACGCAGGCGCGCGCGCGCAGCCGGGGTGAGGGCCGGAACCAGATCGAGCCACTGCTCGTCGCTGAGCTGTGCACTGCCCAGGGCGGCGCGGGCCACATCCGGCGCGCCAGCAGCCAGCGCCGCGACCAGCCGGGGCGAGCGCAGCCGCAAACCCGGCTCACCGAGAATCTTAACGCAGTCAGCAGAGGGAATCGTCTCGGCCAGTTCACCCAGCCGGACGAAGGCGGCATCGACCTGTTCGCCGCGGGCATCGGCGGGCAGCGTGCCCAGCAGGTCCAGCAACTGGCGCAATTGGATGCGACGCATGCCTTCGCCGTCGGCGCGAATGCGCAGTACGGTGCCAAGGCGGTCGTCAAAATGCATCGTGTCTCCAGCCGCAAGTGCGACCCGCGGAGGCACTTCATATCAGACCAGGGTTAAAGCGAAACCGCTTGCGAAAGGTGCGTTGCAAAGCGGGACAATTACGATATGAAACAACAAAATTATCGGTTGCAGCTGTTGATGGCTGTGAATGTTGCGGGGTTGTGGCCGGGGGGTGCCCGGTGTCACAACCACATGGTGGGGCATGATGGCTAATCTGGATTCGATCGACAGGCGCTTGCTGGCTGAGCTTCAGGACGAAGGGCGCGTGACCAATGTCGAACTGGCCAACCGCGTCGGTTTGACTGCGCCGCCGTGCCTGCGCCGGGTGCGCGCGCTTGAGGAATCGGGGGTTATCCGCGGTTATCACGCCGATCTTGATGCCTCGAAGCTGGGCTTTGCGATTACCGTTTTCGCGATGGTCAGCCTCAAGAGCCAGGCCGAGGATTCGCTGCGCCAGTTCGAAGACGCGATGAAGGGCCTGCCCGAAGTGCGCGAATGCCACATGCTTAACGGCGAAATCGACTTCATCCTCAAGATCGTCAGCCGCGACCTGCAGAGCTTCCAGGAATTCCTTACCAGCAAGCTGACCCCGGCCCCTAACGTGGCCAGCGTCAAGACGTCGTTGACGATTCGCACGGCCAAGCAGATGCCGGGCGTGCCGCTGGAGTGACCGGGGGAGCGCCGCTTTACCTGATACCGGGGCTGGGCAGCGATTCTGCCGTCTGGGATCAATCCGCCGCGGCGCTGGGATCGGCGGCGGACACGCATATTGCCGATACCTTTTCCGACGATACGCTAGAAGGCATGGCCGCGCGGTTGCTGCGTGATGCCCCGCCGCACTTTGCCCTGGCCGGCCTGTCGATGGGCGGAATGGTTGCGCTGGAAGTGATGCGCCAGGCCTCCGGCCGCGTCACCCGGCTGGCGCTGTTCGATACAAATGCGGCCCCGGATGACGAGGCTGCCCGCGCCCAGCGGATCGCAACCCGTGATCGCCTGCGCCAGATCGAAGCCTTTACCGCCGTGCCCGAGGCGGCTTGGTCCTATCTGGTCCATCCCGAAGCCGTGCCGCGTGTGAGCGCGGCGATGACGGCGATGATGCGGCGGGTCAGCCCGGCAAGCTACGCCCGGCAGATCGATGCGGTGCTGGCGCGCGCAGACCTGCGCCCGGTGCTGCCGCAAATTGCGGTGCCCACGATCGTGGTGATCGGCGATGCGGATCGAGTGACCCCGCGCGCGATGTCCGATGCGCTGGTGGCGGGGATTTCGGGCGCGCGGCTGATCGTGGTCGAAGGCTGCGGGCACCTGCCGCCGCTGGAAAAGCCGATCGAAACGGCCCGGATCTTGGCAGACTGGCTGGCCGCCTAGGCGGCGGACGAACTCAGTTCGCCCGCTCTGCCAGCCATTCTTCGAGCCACTTGATCGTGTAATCGCCGTGGATGAAATCGGGCTCGTTCATCAGCGCCTGGTGCAGCGGGATCGAGGTCTTGACCCCGCCGATGACCATTTCTTCCAGCGCACGCTTGAGCCGCATGATGCAGCCTTCGCGGCTGCGGCCCGAGACGATCAGCTTGGCGATCATCGAGTCATAATAGGGCGGGATCTTGTAGCCCGCGTAGAGCCCCGAATCGACCCGCACGTGCATCCCGCCGGCGGCGTGATAGTTGGTGACCAGGCCGGGCGAAGGCGCGAAGGTCCACGGATCTTCGGCGTTGAGCCGGCATTCGATCGCGTGGCCGCGGAATTCGATTTCGTCCTGGGTCACCGACAGCGGCTTGCCATCGGCGATGCGGATCTGTTCGCGCACCAGATCGACCCCGGTGATCGCTTCGGTCACGGGGTGTTCAACCTGCAGGCGGGTGTTCATTTCGATGAAGTAGAATTCACCGTTTTCCCACAGGAACTCGATCGTGCCGGCGCCGCGATAGCCCATGTCGGCCATTGCCTTGGAAACGATCCCGCCCATGCGGTTGCGCTCTTCGGGGCTGATCACCGGCGAGGGCGCTTCTTCAAGCACCTTCTGATGGCGGCGCTGGAGCGAGCAATCGCGTTCGCCGAGGTGAATGGCATTGCCTTCGCCATCGCCAAAGATCTGGAATTCGATGTGGCGCGGGTTGCCGAGATACTTTTCGAGATAGACGGTGTCGTCGCCGAAGGCGGCCTTGGCCTCGCTGCCGGCCTGGGCCATCAGCGTGGGCAGTTCCTCGGCCGTGTTGCACACCTTCATGCCGCGGCCACCGCCGCCCGATGCGGCCTTGATGATCACCGGATAGCCGATCGCCTCGGCAATCTTGGCCGCTTCGACCGGGTCGTTGATCGCGCCGTCCGAACCCGGGACCAGCGGCAGGCCCAGCGCGCCGGCGGTGCGCTTGGCTTCGACCTTGTCACCCATGGTGCGGATGTGTTCGGGCTTGGGGCCGACCCAGGTGATCCCGTGGGCTTCGACGATTTCCGCGAACTGGGCGTTTTCCGAAAGGAAGCCATAGCCCGGGTGGATCGCGTCGGCGTGGGCGATCTCGGCCGCGGAAATGATCGCGGCGGTGTTGAGATAGCTGTCCTTGGCCGCCGGCGGACCGATGCAGACTGCATGGTCGGCCAAACGCACGTGCATGGCATCTGCATCGGCGGTGGAATGCACCGCGATCGTTTCGATCCCCATTTCGTGAGCCGCGCGGTGGATGCGCAGCGCGATCTCGCCGCGGTTGGCGATCAGCAGCCGGGAAATGCCCATGTGTGTTTGCTCGCTTTAGGCGATGACGACCAGCGGCTGGTCGAATTCGACCGGCTGGGCGTTTTCGACGAGCACGGCCTTGACCGTGCCGGCGCTGGTGGCGGTGATCGGGTTCATGACCTTCATCGCCTCGATGATCACCAGCGTGTCGCCGGGCTTGACCGTCTGGCCAACGCTGACGAAGGGTGCCGCGCCCGGTTCGGGCGAGAGATAGACCGTGCCGACCATCGGCGACTTCAGCGCGTTGGGGTCTTCGGCCGGGGCAGGGGCAGCCGCCGCCGGAGCAGCAGCGGGCGCGGCGGCCGGGGCAGCGACCGGAGCGGGCGCCAGCGGCGCGGCAACCGCGACCTGCGCGGCCTGGCGCGCGACCTTGATCTTGCGATCGCCGTCTTCGACCTCGATCTGGGTCAGGCCGGTTTCGGCCAGCAGTTCGGCCAGTTCGCGAACGAGTTTGCTATCGATGTTCATGCCACCATTCCCGGAACGGCTGGCGCCCTTTGCGTCGCTCATGCGATCCCCTTGTTAAACACGTAGGCCCGCCTATGCGCGGGGCTGGCGGCAGTGACAAGGGTGAAATGGCGGCTTTTCCCCTAGTGCGAGGCCATCAGAGCCGCGCGGCAGCTTCCAGCGCCAGCAGGTAGCTTTCCGAACCGAACCCGCAGATCGTGCCCTTGGCGGCCATGCCGACATAGCTCTTGTGGCGGAATTCCTCGCGCAGGTGGGGGTTGGAAAGGTGCACTTCGATGACCGGCACCTTGATCGCGCGGATCGCATCGTGGAGCGCGACCGAGGTGTGGGTATAGGCCCCGGCGTTGAGCAGCACGGCCTTGGCGCCGCTGGCATTGGCGGCATGGAGCCAGTCAATCAGCTGGCCTTCGTGGTTCGATTGGTGGCCCTCGATCGCAAGACCGAGTTCGCTGGCGCGCGCCGCGAGCCGGGCTTCGATATCGGCCAGCGTATCGCGGCCGTAGACTTCCGGCTCGCGCGTGCCGAGCAGGTTCAGGTTCGGCCCGTGCAGGACATGGATGACTTTGCTGCTCACGCTGGCGCTCCGAAGGCTGGACAATTCAGCCTTCCATAGCCGCGCGCGGGCAGCGCACAAGGGGAAAGGCCCGCCGTGCCCTGCGCGGCGGCTCAGCCCTGCTGGGAAACAGGTTCTTCCGCGAGATCCTGAACCTGGCCGGGATCGACATTGACCGCTTCGGGTTCGTTTTCTTCGATCACGGCTGGCGCGGCGCTGCTGCCGGCCTTGCGAACGGCGGCTTCGGCGCGGTCGGCGGCGGCTTCGGCGCGCTTGGCGGCGGCCTCACCGGCGGCGACCTTGTCAGTCAGGGTGGCGTCGCCGCCAGAGCAGGCTGCGGTCATCAG
Organism: Novosphingobium sp.; assembly: GCA_041915005.1. GTDB lineage: Bacteria > Pseudomonadota > Alphaproteobacteria > Sphingomonadales > Sphingomonadaceae > Novosphingobium. The sequence goes on along the minus strand of JAYSCF010000095.1, from coordinate 284 downwards.
GCTGGCCGGGCCAAGCCAGGCGGCCACCATGGTCAACCTGGTGATGGGGGCGAAACGGGGCAGTGAGGTTGCGGCCAATGTCGGATCCCTGATCGGTGATGGGGCCGCCCGAGATGCGGCCTGGTGCTGCGGGCAATAACGGCAAAAGATTACCCGAAGCTAACCGGGCCGCGGTTCCCGGGGACAGCGCCTAGGCGGCGTGGGGGGAAAAAAAGGCGGGGACCGATTGGTGGGGGGGGGAGCGCGCGCCGCCCCCGCGGCCCCCCGCGGCCGCGGGGCGGTGT
>JAYSCF010000094.1:0-7459 GCA_041915005.1 Novosphingobium sp. | reverse complement strand
CCCTTGCGGGGCATCCAGCCGCGAGGCCAGCGCGCGGCGCAGCAGGATATGCCCCCAGCGCGAGACCAGCCCGCCCGAATTCTTTTCCAGCGCCGCCTGCACCAGCCGCGCATCCTGGCCCGAGAACGAGCCAGCGGAAAACCCGCCCTCGTCCGCGGCAAGAATGCCGACCTTGCGCATTGAACGGCGCGCGGCATCGGGCATGTCATACTTGGGCTTGAGCCCCAGCAGTTCATCGAGTTCATCGGGCGACATCGCCTCGATCTCGCGCAGCGTGGGCATCTTGCGGCCATCGGCTTGGGCCGCTGCCGGGGCGGCTCCGGGCACGGCCTGCACCACCGGCGAGGATACCGCTGACGGCGCCGGCGTGGCGGGCTTGGCCGCAGGGGTGGCCGCCGGCCGTGCGCGCGGCTTGTCAAATCCGGGGGGAAGCAGCGATTCCGGGCCGCTCTGCGCGATCGCCAGCGCCGAAGTCAGCGCCAAGGCGGCGCCGGCCAGCAAAAGTCCTGCGCGTTTCATCGCCCAGCCTCCGGCAAGACCACGGGCTGGCTCAGCAAGCGCACCGGGCGCTTTCCGCCATCGGCCCAGGCCCAGCCCAGCACGGCAATCAGGGCGCAACCCAGCGCCGCTGCAATCACCCATTCCCTGCGCATTCCCAGTGCCACCCGCGACCTCGTTGTCATTCCGCGTCCAAACGCTTGCGCCTCCGGTTAGCCCAACTATAGGCAACCCCGCAATGGAACTCGAAGAAACCACGCTCTCTGCCCCGGAAATCGAGGCGCTGTCGCGGCGGATTGACCGCCCGGTGGTGCTCGTGGGGATGATGGGCGTCGGCAAGTCGAGCGTCGGGCGCAAGCTTTCCGCCCTGCTGCACATGCCCTTCATCGATGCCGACGAGGAAATCGAGAAGGCCGCCCAGATGACCATCCCGGAAATCTTCGCGCAATATGGCGAGGGCTATTTCCGCGACGGCGAGCGCCGGGTGATCGCGCGAATCATCGACGGCCCAAGCACCCGGGCGATCATTGCCACCGGCGGCGGCGCCTTCGTCAACGCCGAAACCCGCGCGCTGATCCTCGATCGCACGATCCCGGTCTGGCTCGATTCCGAAGTCGACGTGCTGATGGAACGGGTTGGCCGCAAGGATAACCGGCCGCTGCTGCGCCAGGGCAATCCGCGCGAAATCCTGACCCGGCTGCGCGATGAGCGCGAACCGTTCTATTCGCAGGCCCCGATCCAGGTCAAAAGCACGGCTGGCCCGCATTCGCGCACCGTTACCAAGGTTCTGAAGGGGATCGACGCATGGCTGTAATCCCGGTCGATATCGCGGGCCGTCCCTATGAAGTGCGGGTCGGCACGGGCCTGCTCGCCACGCTGGTGGACCAGTGCCGCGGGCGCCTGCGCAAACGCCGGGTGCCGATCGTCACCGATGCGCAGGTCCATGCCGCCTGGGGCAGCGTGGTGGAAAACGCGCTCCACGAAGGCGGGCACGAAGCCGTGTGGCGGATTCTCCCCGCAGGCGAAGCGACCAAGAGCTGGGACCAGCTCGCCGCGCTGATCGACTGGCTGTTGGCCGAGGAAGTCGAACGCGGCGATCACATCTTCGCGCTGGGCGGCGGGGTGATCGGCGATCTCACCGGCTTTGCGGCCTCGATCCTCAAGCGCGGGTGCCATTTCATCCAGCTGCCGACCAGCCTGCTGGCGCAGGTCGATTCGGGCGTTGGCGGCAAGACCGCGATCAATACCCCGGCGGGCAAGAACCTGGTCGGCGCGTTCCATCAGCCGTCGCTGGTCCTGGCCGACCTCGCCGCGCTCGACACCCTGCCAGAGCGGGAGATGAAGGCGGGCTATGCCGAAGTGGTGAAGTACGGCCTGCTCGGCGATGCGGAATTCTTCGGCTGGTGCCAGACCAACGGCGCGGCCATGCTGGCGGGCGATGCGGCCTTGCGCGAATATGCCGTCGCCCACTCGGTCGCGGCCAAGGCACGGATCGTCAAGCAGGACGAGAAGGAAACCCTGGGCCTGCGCGCCCTGCTCAACCTTGGCCACACCTTCGGCCACGCGCTCGAAGCGCAGACCGGCTTTTCCGATCGCCTGCTCCACGGCGAAGGCGTCGCGCTGGGCATGGTCCTCGCCGCGCGCTACTCCGCCCGGCGCGGCCTGCTGGCGCGCGAAGACGCCGAACGGGTCGCGCGCCATTTCGCCGACGTGGGCATGACCAGCGAAATCGCCGCGCTCGGCCTCAACTGCGACGGCCAGGCACTGGTCGCGCACATGCTCCACGACAAGAAGATGGACGCCGGCACCCTGCCCTTCGTGCTGATGAAGGGGATTGGCGAGGCATTCCTGGCCAAGGACGTGGCGCTGGATGATGTCGCCCGCTTCCTCGACGGGCAGCTTTCGGGTTAACCGAACAGCGCGATTGACTGCATCCCCACGGCAACGGCCGTGCCATCGGCGTTCCAGATCGCCATGTCCTGGCTCGAACAGCCCTTTTCGGCATAGTTCCCGGCCGAACGCAGCAACCACCAGCCATCGTGCGATTGCGGCAGCGGGGTCAGCAGGTTGACCAGCCAGGTCATCGAACTGATCGGGGCGGCGCTATCCATCATGAACAGCACGCCCGGCGGCAAGGCATCGGCGCAAAGCAGCAGTTCTACCATCGGATCAAGCCCGGCGCGGTCCTTCAGCTGCACCCACCAATCGATCTCGGGTTCGGGCGCATCGCTGCGCGGCACCGCAAAGCGGCGGTTGAAATGGCCCGCAAAGCCCGGCCCGCGTCCTTCAGGCAAAGGCTTTGCCTGATCGACCGGGATGATCCGCGCCGGCATCGGCACTTCGTGGAGGTGGAGGCTGCTTTCGACCGGCCCCATGAACACGAAGGTCGCGGTCAGGCCGACCCCGCTCTCGCTGGTGACTTCGGCGCTGATCCAGCTGGCATTGCGCCCGCGTCGCAGCACCTTGGCGCGCACTTCGACCTCGCCCGACAGCGGCCCGACGAAGCTGACCTGGGCCGAGCGCAGCGGCGGCAGATCGGGCGCAATCCCGCGCGCGGCTTCCAGCGCGAGGGCCGCGGAAAACCCGCCATAGCTGGTCCGCCCCTGCTTCCAGTCCTCGGGAATTTCGGTGGCGAAACCGCCATCGATGCGGCGAATGTTCGAAAGGGTGTCTGGCAGGCTCATGCCCTTTTCATTGACGGTAACGCAAACCAGGTCAACACTGGTTGCACTATGCAATTCATCGACCTTTCGATCCCGATCACCACCAAGGTGGTCTCCGACCCGCCGGTGATGCTGCCGCAGATCAGCTATTCCGCCCACGACACCACGTGGAGCCAGATCGCGCTGTTCTTTCCCGGGCTGACGCAGGATGACCTTCCCGATGGCGAAGGCTGGGCGGTGGAAACGCTGACCCTGTCGACCCACAACGGCACCCACATGGATGCGCCCTGGCATTACCATTCCACCACCGACTGCGGCGCCCGCCCCGCCCCGACGATCGACGAGGCCCCGCTCGACCGGTTCTTCCGTCCGGGCGTAAAGCTGGATTTCTCGCACCTGCCCCACGGCCACGTGGTCAGCGCGGCCGAAGTGGAGGCCGAACTGACGCGGATCGGCCACGCGCTGCAACCGCTCGATATCGTGCTGGTGCAATCGGGCGCGATCTATGGAACCGACAATTTCACCGATCAGGGCGTGGGATTGGGCGCGGAAGCCACGCTATGGCTGACCGAGCGGGGGGTCGAAGTGGTCGGCACCGATGCCTGGTCGTGGGATGCGCCCTTCAGCCACACCGCCCGCCGCTGGGCCGAAACCCGCGACCCAGCGATCATCTGGGAAGGCCACAAGGCCGGCCGCATCCGCCCCTATTGGCAGATCGAAAAACTGGCGAACCTCGCCGCCCTGCCCGCCCACGGCTTTACCGTGAGCTGCTTTCCGGTGAAGATCGAAGGCGCGAGTGCGGGGTGGATCAGGGCCGTGGCTCTGGTCGACTAACGCTTGCCGCCCAGTGTGCGATCAAGGAAGCGCAGCGCGCGGGTCTTGAGCGTCAGCTTGGCCATGTCCGCCCCCAGGCTGGGGGCGCCCATCGGGTAGAAATGGCCAAAGCCCGGCATCCATGCGGTTTCGCTCTTCACCCCGGCGGCGCCCAGCATTGCCAGCAGCGCGCGGGTGCCCTGCTGCACGCCTTCCAGGTCATTCTGCCCCATGAAGAACAGCCCGGGCGCCATTCCGGCCCTGGCTGTCTTGCGCAGGTCGAACCCGCCCATCCCGCCGGACAGCGAAATCACCGCCTGAACCGGCACGCCCATGCCATAGGCAACGTTGACCGCGCTCATCCCGCCGGCGGAAAAGCCACCGATCGCAACCCGATCAGGATCAATCCCAAGCTGTTCGGCGTGGCTGCGGGCATAGCGGACCGCCGTTGCCAGATCCTGCGATGCGGCAAACACGGTGTTCCACAATTGCTCGCGGCTGCGATCATCGAGCAGCGGCAAGCCCATCCGCCCACGCACCACATCGATCCGCGCGGTGGCCACCGGATCCCGCAGGATGGCCTTGGGCAGCAGGGTGGCCGGATCAAGCCCCTCGGGCAGCGCCGGATCTTCGGGCACCAGCCGGTATTCGACCGACAGGCAGGCATAGCCCGCCGCGGCAAAGGTGCGGCAATAGTCGGCCATCGCCGAATCCGAAGCGCCGTCTTCCTCGAACCGCGCCGTGCCCTTGGTGCCGCGGTGGAACGCCCCACCAAAGGCCATGATCACCACCGGCCGGCCGGCCAGCGGCTTGCCATCGGCCACCGGGCGATAGACATCGAGCTTGAGATCGCGCGCATGGGGCGTGGCCGTGCTGGCGCCGACCACGCCCTGCCCGTAGACCACGTCCGTCTGTAGCGCGACGGCATAGGCATCGCCGATCAGGTCTTCGCCCAAGGCCGCCGACGGCGCGCATAGCGCCAGCGAAACCGCTGCTCCCAGCGCGGTCCACGACTTGATCATGATGCCCTCCCCCTCAGATTCGTGCGCGCGAAGCTACTCCAGTTCGAGAATGATCGCATCCACGGCCAGGCTGTCGCCCGCCTTGGCGTTGACCGCCTTGACCGTGGCGGACTTTTCCGCGCGCAGGATGTTTTCCATCTTCATCGCTTCGACCACGGCCAGCGGCTGACCGGCCTCAACCTTGTCGCCTTCAGCCACGTGCAATGCGACCAGCAGGCCCGGCATTGGGCAGATCAGGAAACGCGACAGATCGGGCGGCACCTTTTCGATCATGTGCCGGGTATAGCCCGCGATCCGCGCGGGCAGGATCTGCACGTTGTGGATCGCACCGCGCGTGGTCATCTTGAGGCCCATGCGGGTCGGCTCGATCTTCACGCCGTAGATTTCGTCATCGATCTCGGCTTCGACCAGCCGGTCGCCCGGGGTATATTCGAGCGCGAGATCGACCACTTCGCCATCGACCGTGATGTCTTCATCAAGGCTGACCGCAAAGGTCTTGTCCCCGATCTTGACCGACCAGTCGTAGGGCGGCTCCAGTTCGCCATCGAGCTGGCCATCGATCTGCCGCGCGCGGTCGGCCCGCGCCGTGGCGATGAAGCCCGCGATTGCGGCGAGGTGCTGCTTCACCTCGTCCGAGGCGGCAGCGCCGGTGAAGCCTTCGGGATATTCCTCGGCGATGAAGCCCGTGGTCAGTTCGCCCGAGCGGAAGCGCGGGTGCTGCATGATCGCGGAGACGAAATCGATGTTGTGGCCCAGCCCCTCGATCTCGAAGGCATCCAGCGCGGCGATCTGCTTGTCGGCCGCTTCGTCGCGGGTCTTGCCCCAGGTGATCAGCTTGGCGATCATCGGGTCATAGAACATTGACACTTCGCCGCCTTCATAGACGCCATCGTCCACGCGCACGCCGTCCACGCCGCGCCGCCCGTTGGCGTCATCATCCTCGGTCCAGCCATAAACCGGCGGATTGTAGCGCACAAGGCGGCCCGTCGAAGGCAGGAACCCGCGATAGGGATCTTCGGCGTAAACGCGGTTTTCGATCGCCCAGCCATCGATCTTGACGTCAGCCTGCCCGAAAGCGAGCTTTTCGCCCGCGGCCACGCGGATCATCTGTTCGACGAGGTCCACCCCGGTGATGCATTCGGTCACCGGGTGTTCCACCTGCAGGCGGGTGTTCATTTCGAGGAAGTAGAAGCTTTCCCCGCTCGGATCCGCGCCCGAAACGATCAGTTCGACCGTGCCCGCGCTGTAATAGCCCACGGCCTTGGACAGCGCGACGCACTGTTCGCCCATCGCTTTGCGCATCTTGTCCGACACGAACGGCGAAGGCGCTTCTTCGACCACCTTCTGGTGGCGGCGCTGGATCGAGCATTCGCGTTCGTTGAGGTAGAGCACGTTGCCGTGCTTATCGCCCAGGATCTGGATTTCGATGTGGCGCGGGTTGAGGATGAACTTCTCGATGAACACGCGGTCATCGCCGAACGAATTGAGGCCTTCGCGCTTCACGCTTTCAAAGCCTTCGCGCACGTCCTTTTCATTGTAGGCAAGCCGCATGCCCTTGCCGCCGCCGCCGGCCGAAGCCTTCATCATCACCGGATAGCCGATCTCGTTCGAGATGCGCACCGCGTGTTCGGTATCCTCGATTTCGCCGACAAAACCGGGGACGACATTGACGCCCGCCTGCTTGGCCAGCTTCTTGGATTCGATCTTGTCGCCCATCGCGGCAATCGCGTTCACCGGGGGGCCGATGAATTCGATGCCCTCGGCGGCCAGCGCCTCGGCAAAGCTGGTGCGTTCGGACAGGAAGCCATAGCCCGGATGGACCGCTTCGGCGCCGGTTGCCTTGCAGGCGGCAATGATCTTGTCGGCGATCAGATAACTTTGCGCGGCGGGCGACGGGCCGATGTGCACGGCTTCATCGGCCATCTGCACGAAGGGTGCGCGCGCATCGGCGTCGGAATAGACGGCCACCGTCTGGATGCCCATGCGGCGCGCGGTCTTGATCACGCGGCAGGCGATTTCGCCACGGTTGGCGATGAGGATCTTCTTGAACATTCTATCTACCCTTCAATCGCTCAGGCATCGAGCGGCGGCATATTGTGGCCCAGCAGGCGGAGCATATCGGCGGCGCATTCCACCACGTTCGAGCCCGGCCCATAAATCCCCTGCACCCCGGCTTCGCGCAGGAAATCATAGTCCTGCGGCGGGATCACCCCGCCCGCGACAACCTTGATATCGGCGCGGCCGGCGGTTTTCAGGTGGCCGATCAGTTCGGGGATCAGCGTCTTGTGTCCGGCGGCAAGGCTGGAAGCGCCCACCGCATCGACGCCCGCATCGAGCGCCAGCTTGGCGGCTTCTTCGGGTGTCTGGAACAGCGGGCCGGACGTCACGTCAAAACCCATGTCCGAGAAGGCGCTGGCGATCACGTTCGCGCCGCGATCGTGGCCGTCCTGGCCCATCTTGGCG
>JAYSCF010000093.1:3143-7766 GCA_041915005.1 Novosphingobium sp. | reverse complement strand
AGCTTCTTGCGCAGCTTGCAGATGAACACGTCGATGATCTTGAGTTCGGGTTCGTCCATCCCGCCATAGAGGTGGTTGAGGAACATTTCCTTGGTCAGTGTAGTGCCCTTGCGCAGCGAAAGCAGCTCGAGCATCGCGTATTCCTTGCCGGTCAGGTGGACCCGCGCGCCATCGACCTCAACGGTCTTGGCATCGAGGTTGACCGCCAGCTTGCCGGTGCGGATGACCGACTGCGAATGGCCCTTGGAGCGACGCACCACGGCATGGATGCGGGCAACCAATTCCTCGCGGTGGAACGGCTTGGTAACGTAATCGTCAGCGCCGAAGCCAAAGCTGCGGACCTTGGAATCCATTTCCGAAATCCCCGAAAGGATCAGCACCGGGGTCTGCACCTTGGCGACCCGCAGCTTCTTGAGCACGTCATAGCCGTGCATATCGGGCAAATTCAGGTCGAGCAGGATGATATCGTAATCATACAGCTTGCCCAGATCGAGGCCTTCTTCGCCCAGATCGGTCGAATAGACGTTGAAGCCTTCGGTCGTCAGCATCAATTCGATAGCCCTCGCCGTGGTCGGCTCGTCCTCGATCAGCAACACGCGCATGGGTAGTCCCCCTTTGACCCGTTCCCTGGCCCCAAACCCTTGAACCGGGTCGATGCCTGCCATTAACCATATGACCTATGAAGTGAAAAGGTTAATTTCTCGTAAATGGAACGAATTGTGCCAGAGCTTTGATAGGGCGCCGAAATTCGGCAAAAAGTCGTGCTTTTCAAGAGATAAACATCGCGCAAAAGCCATAGCACATTTGGAAAAGCTGCTCGGGAATTCAGATTTGAGGGCCTTGACCGGTAAATGACAGGCAATCCCGTTGACCGCCAACAAGAAGATGAAATTACTATTTTTTATCAATTGCTTGTGTTGATTTCTACCACGCCTTCACGGCGTTTTCAGGCCGAAACACCGTAATTTCCCTTAACCTTGGGTTTGCCTTAACGCGGACGCAGCGCGAGCGGCATCAGGGGATGGATGTTCCAGCGATTGGGCGCAAACCCGGTGCCCTTGCCCGACACCAGCGACCAGCGGATCGGCACGCCCAGCGGCAGATAGCCATTGGCAATGGTCAGCTGCGCCTCGGCCTGGGCATAGAGTTCGGCGCGCTTGGCCGGGTCGGCTTCGGCATGGACCTCGTCCAGCAGGTGATCGGCCGCCACGCTGCAGATCACGCGTCCGCCTGCGCAGGCAAACTGGTTGAGGAACCAATCCGCGCGGGGATAGCGCGCGACGGTATCAATCAGCCTGAGGTCGGCATCGGCATCCCCGCCAGCCCGGCGCGGGACAATCCCGATCGCCTTTAAATCAGACGAAAGCCGCGCAAACAGGGCGTCGCCGCCCGGCCCCGCGGGCAGGGCCAGGGTAAGGTTGACCGCGCCATGGGCATTCTTCCAACGGGTGACCCGCGCTGCGGCCTGGGTGCGGCGCTCCTCGATGCTGCGGCCCGGCCAGCGTTCGCCCACGGTGCCATTGTCCCCTTCCAGGCCGGGATTGACGATCCGGGTGGTCGCCATCCAGCCGCCGATTGCCAATGCCGCGCCAACCGCATCCCGGTCGAGCGCCATCGACAAGGCCTCGCGGTTTTCGGGCAACGCGAGGAACCCGTCACGCGCGGCAACGACCAGGCCGAACAGGCCGGCAACCGGATCGAGCCGGATCGCGCCGCGCGATACGCCGCTGGCATCGAGCCTAGGGAAATCCTCGAATCGCCCGCCCAGCACGATATCGATCTTGCCGGAATTGAACTGCGCGATCGCTGCCTTGGCAGGCATTGCGGTCAACCGCAGCCGGCGCGCGCGATCGGCCCAATCCTCCTCGGGCGGCAGACCGCGATCCTCGGGCGCAATCGGCTTCAGCAGCGCAGCGTCATCATCGCGCGTCAACTTCATCGGCCCCGCGCCGCGTCCACGGTGCAACAGGCCCAGTTCGCTCTGGGCAAGCAGTTGCAGCATGTCGGGCGCTTGCTGGTTCAGGCGGATCTCGATCACCCGGCCCGCCATGGCCCGCACCTCGGCAATCACCGCAAGGTCGAGCCCCAGCGGCGTGCCCCGCACCGCAGTAATGGCCCGCAACAAGGCTTCACGCGCGCTGTCGCCGGTAATCGGGCTGCCATCAGCCCAGGTACCATCGCGCAACCGGAAAATGAAACTCAGGCCATCGTTGGTCACGATCCAGCGATCGGCCAGCGCGGGAATGACCCGGCCCTGTTCGTCAAAGGCGACCAGGCCTTCGCTGGTGGCAGAGCGCACCAACTGGGCGGCCACCGGCAACCGTGGCCCGGTGACGAACGGCGCGCCCGGATCGCCAACCACCGCCACGGCAACCGGGCGGTCGGCTTCACTGCCGCAGGCGCCCAGCGCGCCAAGCGCAGCGATGGCCAGGGAAAGGTGGAAGGGGCGACGCAGCATCGGCTGGCGTCCTAACGGATTTTGCCGCGAGCGGACAGGTGCCTTGCCCGCACAGCGGGGGAATAGCGCCTAGATCTTGCGAAACTGATTGCCGGCAGGCTCGCCGCCCGGCGCGGTATAATAGGCAGGGCGATTGACCAGGAGATCGGTCTGCTGGCTGGACACGGCCGGGGCGCGGGCCAGCCGGGCATCGATTTCGCTCTGGAAGGCAACGCCAAACCGGTTTTCCTGGATCCAGGCAACCGTGCCTTCGACCCAGCCGATATTGCGCAGTTGCACCCAGACGGTTTGCCCGCGCGCCACCTTGATATTGCCTTCGGCCATCAGTCCGCCGGGCGAAAGATTGCGAATCCGGACACGGTGATCGCCCTCGACCCCGTCGGCACGCAGTTCGGCCATGACGAACAGGCTGTCTCGCGCGATCTGCCTGTGCTCGTTGTTGCCCAGTGCCCAGTTACACCACTCTTGCGGCCAGATGCGGCCAGATCCGTTCGTGCCCGACAGGATAATCCCGGCCGGATCGACGAAGGCTAAACCGAAGTGGGTAACAAGCGGTTAACGCAGGCCAGCCAACCGCGCGTCGATCAATCGTCGCGCGAGATCTTTTCGCGGCGTTCGTGGGCTTGCTGCGCCTCAACGGTCATGGTCGCGATCGGCCGGGCCGACAGGCGGCCAAGCCCGATCGGCTCGCCGGTCACTTCACAATAGCCGTATTCGCCTTCCTCGATCCGGCAAAGCGCCGAATCGATCTTGGCGATCAGCTTGCGCTGGCGGTCACGGGTGCGCAGTTCGATACCCCAATCGGTCTCGCTCGACGCGCGATCGTTAAGGTCGGGTTCGCGCAGTGGGCCATCCTGCAACTGTTGCAGGGTGTCCTGCGCGGCAGAGACGATCAGCTTTTTCCATTCCTGCAGCAGCCGCCGATAATAATCGAGCTGCGCCTCGCACATGTAGGGCTCTGCATCGCCCGGGGCATAGTCGCCCCCGATCGCACGCTTGGCCTTGGCCAGGACGTCAATCTCATCACCGAGAACCGTCGCCATATCTTCTCCACACCTGACCCGTTCGGCAGCAAGGACCCTGCGGCCTCGGGTCTTCCCGATAGCCTCCCGTCGCCGGTTCGAGGGGGCATATACGAGCCGCCTGATAGCCGCACAAGCGCGAATACCGCGCCGCCCCGGATGCGGGCATTTACGTAATATTGCACAGTGCCGGCATGGCGCATTTCCGGGGTTTTTCCAGTCATGACCGGCGCCCGCCCCAAATAAGTTGCGCCCGCATTAACCTTTTGTTGACCATGTTCGGGAAGATTTGCCTCATCGGCGGGTCCAAGCGTGGCCCGATAATAGGGGTTTTCAACTATGAGCACTGCCTGGATCGAAAGCGCCAGCGGACCTTTTGCGGGGCCGGCCAGCCTGGCCGACGAAACTGCCACCGACCTGCTGGTCGCAAGCTGCCTAGCGGCTGCCGCAGCGGGCGATATTCATGCCTATTTCGATCTTGGCGTGGTCTATTCGACCGGCAGCCACGCGCTGGCCTGCGACCTGATCGAGGCGCACAAGTGGTTCAATCTGGCCGCGGTTGCCGGGCACGAAGAAGCCCAGCTGTGCCGCGCCGATATTTCGGAAGAAATGACGGCCCGGGAAATCGCCGAAGCCCAGCGCCGCGCCCGCGAATGGCTGGCCGCCGGAGCGCGCCGCGCCGCCTGAATTTTTCACAGACTATGCAAACAATAGCCCCCCGCAGCGCAAATGGGTGCAGCCAATATAAGTAATGCAACAACACATCCAGTCGAGGGCGTGGCCGATGATGGAACTGGCGCGTCTGCGTCAGCCCCCGCAAGGAACATCATCTGCTGAATCACGTTTCTTGCCTTCGCGTTAGCCTCATCAAACAAATTTAGCGCGACCATCTGGCCACCTTTTACATTCTGCTTGCCCTGCCCGATCACCTCATATTGATAAGGTGCACTTTCTTGCCATGAGATGGTCCCAGAAACGCCCGACCATGACCCCATAGTCATGCCGGTAGTGAATGTGACCGTTCCAGCAGCCATGTCGGCGGCATCAACGCGGTAATTGCAACGACTAATTGCCGTTTTCGCCAACTCCATCAACTGAGACGAGGTCGCGACAAACACGCCTCCTTGATAGGAAACTTTGGTC
>JAYSCF010000093.1:0-3133 GCA_041915005.1 Novosphingobium sp. | reverse complement strand
GCTATTGGCGCAATCGCAGCATTAACCGGCGCGCCGCAATTCGGGCACACACGAGCCTGATCAGAAACATCCCGACCACATTCCACACAACGGATCAACGCCACACAATAGCCCCTTCTCCAAGAGCACAAATCTAGCATCAATCTTGCATAAAATATATTTATTTCAAGAAAATAGATAATTTCATTCGAGACCTGATTACGATCTACGATAGGGTAGCCTTCCCTCTAGAGAAATTTGATCCTGCACCACACCGGCGCGCTCGCGCTCCAGAAAATCGGCAACGGCGGCGCGAAATCCGGGATGGGCGATATGGTGCGCCGACCAGGTCTGCACCGGCTCATAGCCCCGCGCGAGCTTGTGGCCCCCCTGGGCGCCGGCTTCCACCCGTGACAGGCCAAGGCGGATCGCCACGTCGATCGCCTGATAATAGCACAGCTCGAAATGCAGGAAGGGCTTGTCCACGACAGCCCCCCAATAGCGCCCATAGAGCGCATCCGGCCCGATGAAATTGAGCGCACCGGCCAGCGCACGCTCCCCCATGAAGGCCATGACCAGCACGATCCGGTCGGCCATCCGCTCGCCCAACAGATCAAAGGCCGCACGGGTCAGATAGGGCTGCCCCCATTTGCGCGCGCCGGTATCCTGATAGAAGGCCCAGAACGCATCCCAATGCGCAGGTTCGATCTCGGCGCCGGTCAGCGCGCGGATCGTCACCCCCTGCTGCGCGGCGGCGCGTTCCTTGCGGATATCCTTGCGCTTGCGCGAGGACAGCACGGCCAGAAAGTCCTCGAAACTGGCATAGCCGCGGTTCTCCCAGTGGAACTGGATGTCGCTGCGCAGCAGCCAGCCGGCGGCTTCGAACAAAGGCACCTGCTCGGGCGCGATGAAGGTGGCGTGGGCCGAAGACAGGCCATTCTGCTCGCACAGCTGCTCGGCGGCGCGCAGCAGCACCGGGGCCAGCGCCGGATCGGCCAGCAGCAACCGCGGCCCGGTTGCCGGGGTAAACGGCACGGCGATCTGCAGCTTGGGATAATAGTCCCCGCCCGCCCGGTGCCAGGCATCGGCCCAGGCATGGTCGAAGACATATTCGCCCTGGCTGTGCGCTTTCAGATAGGCCGGCAGTGCCCCGATCAGCCGCCCATCCGCCCCGGCCACGGTAATCGGCGCGGGTGACCAGCCGGTGCCCGGGCCAACGCTGCCCGATTGTTCGAGCGCCGAAAGGAAGGCGTGGCTCAAGAACGGATTGCCGCCCGCAAGGGCATCCCATTCCGCGGCGGGCAGTTCGCCGACCGAACCGGCGATCCGGGCCTCGATCACAGCGCCCCCGCGCCTTCCGCGATCGGCGCGTCGGCGTGGGCGGCGGCGCGTTCCCGATGGTCGGCGCTACGCACGGTCCAGGTCAGCACCGGCAAGCCCCGGCGGCGCTGCGCGGCGGCGAAGCGGCTGGGTAGATCGCGAATGTCATAGGCCAGGAAATCGGGCCGCGCGTGCCACAGCCACAGTTGGCGGCGCAAGATTCCGGGCAAAGCCTTGTCGTTTTCTTCGGTCACCACCAGGCCGCGCACGGTGAGCGGCGAATGGACCGCAAACCAGCGCACAACCCGCGGATCGAAGCTCATGATCGCATGATGGCCGGTGTAGCCTTCCAGCACCCGGCGTACCGCGAGGCAGGTCGCGCTGATCCGCGCGCCCAGGCGGTGATCGGACTTGATCTCGATCAGCAGCGGCACCCGGCCCTGCACCTGATCGAGCAACTGGCGCAAGCTGGGGATCGTATCCGCCCCGCCGGTCAGCACGATCCGCCCAAGATCGGCGGCGGTCCGCTCTGCCACCAGGCCTTGCTCACCGGTCAGGCGGTCCAGCGCATCATCGTGGAACACCATCGCCTGCCCATCGCGCGAGCGCTGGATATCGCATTCGATCCCCATCCCCCGCGCGATCGCGCCGGCAAAGGCGCTGGGAGAATTTTCGGGCGCGCCGGCCCCATGCAGCCCGCGGTGCGCGTAAGCCGCCCCGCCCAGCCAGCTTACGCGGGCCGGATCGGGCGCAGGCGCGCGCCAGCGATCAAGCAGGCCGAACGGCGACAACCGCGTCGACTTCCACCGCCACGCCGAGCGGCAGGCTCGGCACGCCCACCGCGCTGCGGGCGTGCTTGCCGGCTTCGCCAAACACGGCCACCATCAGTTCGGAGGCACCGTTGACCACCTTGGGCTGATCGGTAAAATCGCCGGTCGAATTGACGAACCCGCCCAGCTTGACGATCCGCTCGACCCGATCGAGCGAGCCAAGCGCGGCCTTCAGTTGGGCCAGGATCATCAGGCCGCAGGCCTGCGCGCCGGCCACGCCCTGTTCCAGGCTGAGATCTTCGCCCAGCCGCCCCTTGAGCAGCTGGCCATCGATCATCGAGACCTGCCCCGAAATGTGGGCAAGCCCACCGGCGACGACGACCGGGACATAGGCGGCGACAGGGGCTGCCGGCTGCGGCAGGACGAGGCCGAGTTCGGCCAGCTTTGTTTCGATGCTCATCGCGCCATCCTACAGCCGCGAGAGCAGCCACGGCAAGGCATGATCCCAGGTGTCGATCCGGGCATGGGCATGACCGGCCTCGAACCCGCAGGTGATATGCGGCGCCAGCGTGGGTTCGCCGCACAGGTGCAGCCGGTCGATATGCGGAACCATGTCTGCGGCAGACCCGTGATGCTGGGCGAGATCATCGATGAACACCGCCTTGGACGGCTTGTATTCCTCGAGGATCGCCTGAAGCGCCGGGCCTTTCGGCCCCTGGTTGGTAAACACCCGCACATCAATCCCGTGATCGAGCAACTGGCGGCGGCGGGCCTGGTTGTGCTTGTCGTGCAGGTTGGTCAGCACGACCACGTCGGCATGGTCCTTGAGCGTGTTGATCGCGCCAACAGCGCCGATGATCGGGCTTTGGCGGTGCATCTCGCCATCGAAAAACAGGTTGAGCAAACGCCAGATCTCGGCCGGTTCGACCGCCTCACCGCTGACCTTGTCGCGGATCGCCTTGCTGAAATCGTTGCCGATCAGCTTGAAGGACACGTCCTGGGTTTCGTTCAGCCATTCGCCGAACGGCACGATCATGTGCAGCAGCACTTCATCGCAATCGCTG
>JAYSCF010000092.1:0-7861 GCA_041915005.1 Novosphingobium sp. | reverse complement strand
CGTGGCATAGCCGACGCTCATCTCGCTCTTGTTGCCGGTGGTCAGCAGCATCGGCCCGAACTTGTTCGACAGCGCCATCAGCGTCACGCCGCGGATACGGCTTTGCAGGTTCTCTTCGGTCAGGTCGACCGCGGTATCGGCAAAGCTGCCTTCCAGCATGGCATCGAACCCGGCCACGGCGGGCTGGATCGGGATCGTATCATAGCGGCAGCCGATCAGCTGCGCGCAGCCGGTGGCGAGGTCGAGGCTTTCCTGGCTGGTAAAGCGGCTGGGCAGCATCACGCACCACACCCGTTCTGGCCCCAGTGCATCGGCCGCGATCGCGGCGCAGATCGCGCTGTCGATCCCGCCCGACAGGCCCAGCACCACGCCGGGGAAACGGTTGCGATCGACATAGTCGCGCAGCGCCAGCACCATCGCGCAATAGATGTCTTCGGGATGGTCGGCGAGCTTCGCCACCGCGCCCTTGTCGCAGCGCCAGCCCTGCGCGGTGCGGGTCCAGCGGGTGGTGACTTCCTGTTCTTCCCAGTCGGTCATCTGCACGGCCAGGCTGCCATCGCCGTTGACCACGAAGCTGGCACCATCGAACACCAGTTCGTCCTGCCCGCCCACGCGGTTGAGATAGGCCAGCGGCAGGCCGGTATCGACCGCGCGGCGTTTGGCCACGCCATCGATCCGCAGCGTGTCCTTGTCGATCTCGTAAGGGCTGCCGTTGATGCAGATCAGCAGCTCGGCCCCGAAATCGGCAAGGTGCCGGCAGACGTTGGGGTGCCAGATGTCCTCGCAGATCGGCAGGCCGATCATCACGCCCTTGAACACGATCGGTTCGGGCAGCGGGCCGGGCTGGAACAGGCGCACTTCGTCGAAGGTGCCGTAATTGGGCAGTTCGTGCTTGAGCCGGACCTGCGCAACCTTGCCCCCGTCGAGCAGGGCAACCCCGTTGTGGAGATTGCCGTCGCGCACAAACACGCTGCCTACCAGCATCGCCGGGCCGCCATCGGCAGTGGCCAGCGCCATCCGTTCCAGTTCGCTGGCCGCGCGTTCGATCAGTGCGGGCTTGAGCACCAGATCTTCAGGTGGATAGCCGATCAGCTGCATTTCAGGGAACACGATCAGATCGGCCCCGGCGCTGCGCGCGCGATTGCGGGCGGCCAGCATCGCGGCGGCATTGCCGGCGATGTCCCCGACCGACTGGTTGAGCTGGGCCAGCGTGATGGAAAGCGTATCTACCATGAGGCCTTCCCTAGGGCGTGGAAGCCGGTTAGCCAATGCACATGATAAAGGATGCTGAGCTCGAATCCGCCTTTGCCGCCTCCGGCCTTGCCGGCGCGGTAACCATGATCCTTGATGCCGATGGCCCGCGCTATGCCCGCGCCTTTGGCGAGACGACCCCGGGCGGGGCGGCGATGGCGGCGGATACGCCCTTCCAGATCGCCTCGATGACCAAGGCCCTGGTGACCGCCGGGGCGATGCTACTGGTGGAACAAGGGCGCCTGTCGCTCGATGCGCCGATTGGCGATATCCTGCCCGAACTGGCCGATCCCCAGGTGCTGACCGGCTTCGATGCCGAGGGCAAGCCGCAAACCCGCAGCGCCGCGCGCCCGATCACCTTGCGCCACCTGCTGACCCATACCGCCGGCTTCGGCTATGCCTTCATCCATCCCGAAGTGCTGCGCTATTACGGTGCAGTGGGCATGCCCAAGGCGGGCAGTCTCGATACGATCCGGATGCCTTTGATGTTCGATCCGGGCGATCGCTGGGAATACAGCGTGTCGATCGACTGGGCGGGGCAGGCGATCGAAGCGGTGACGGGCCAGCGGCTGGGCGACTATCTGCGCGAACACCTGTTCACGCCGCTCGGCATGAACGATACGGCGTTTCTCGATGCCCTGCCGGATCATGCGGCCAAGGTTCACGCCCGCACTGCCGAGGATGGCTTGCAGGCGATCCCGGTCTATCTGGGCGGCGGCGAATTCGACATGGGCGGGGGCGGCCTGGTGTCCACCGCGCCCGACTATGCGCGGTTCCTGCAGATGATGCTGCGGGGGGGCGAACTGGATGGCGCGCGGGTGCTGCGGGCCGAAACCGTCGCCGAAATGGGCCGCGATCAGGTGGCGCCGCTGCGGGCGGGCTACATGGGCACGGCCATGCCCGAAATGGCCCAGCCCTATGACACGTTCCCCGATCAGCACACCGGCTGGGGTCTGGGCTTCCTGATCAATCCCGAACCCGGCCCCAATGGCCGTTCGGCGGGGAGCCTGGCCTGGGCGGGGATCTTCAATTCCTATTACTGGATCGATCCCGCCAAGGGCGTGGCCGGCGTGTTCATGAGCCAGCTTTCGCCGTTTGGCGATCCGCGCGCACTGGCGATGTTCGGCGCGTTGGAGCGCATGGCCTACGGCTGATCGCAGCAGGCGCGGCATCCGCCGCGCCTAGGGACAAGCCCATATTTACCCTGCCGCGGAGCTTCGCTTACGGCTGGGGGTGAACCATGCGCTCGCTTCTTCACCGTGACCGTCAGACCTCGCTCCGCGCCGCGCTCGGCCTTGGGAGCAATCGCCGCAATCCGCGCCGCTGGGCCGCCGCCGGGTGCTTGGCGGCTGCGCTTATCGCACTGATATTGCTGTGGGGTGGCGGATCGGGTGCGGCGACCGGGCTGGTCGCGGCGGCGCGTGCGCGGGTCCATCATGCCCCCCCGTTCCATGCCGATTGCAGTGCGAAGCCCGCCGCGCTCCAGCAGGATCTGACCCGGATCGCCCAGGCTTTTGACGGCAAGGTCGGGATCGCGGTGGCCAAGGCCGGCTGCGATTGGGTGGTGGGCGAACGGCTTCACGAATATTTTCCCCAGCAAAGCGTCTCAAAGCTGTGGGTATCGTTGACCGTGCTCGACACGGTTGATGAAGGGCGGTTGAAGCTCGACACGCCGCTGACCATCCGCCCGCCCGATCTGACCCTGTTCAATCAGCCGCTGCGCTGGGAAGTGCTCGACAAGGGCGCGGTGACCAAGCCCGTCGAAGGCTTGATGAAGAACGCGCTGTCGCTGTCGGACAACACCGCCAACGACCGCCTGCTGTGGACCGTGGGCGGACCTGACCGGGTGCGCACGATGCTCAAGGACAAGGGCATCGAAGGCATCCGCTTCGGCCCGGGGGAACGTCTGCTGCAAAGCGGGATATCGGGCATCACCTGGAACCAGGACCTGTCGCTGGGGCGCAATTTCGAAGAAGCGCGCGCGCGCGTGCCGATGGCGCAGCGCCAGGCGCTGCTGGAGCGCTATGTTGCCGATCCGATCGATGGCGCCCAGCCCGCCGGCATGGCCAAGGCGCTGGGACGGCTGGCCACCGGGCAGCTGCTTTCGCCCGAATCCACCAGCGTGATGATGGGCATTCTTGCCAAGACCCACAGCGGGCCGCTGCGGTTGAAAGCCGGGGCGCCGCGCGGGTGGAAGGTGTTTCACAAGACCGGCACCGGCCAGGAACTGCAACGCGTGGCCACCGGCTACAACGATGTGGCGCTGATGCAGACTGGTGATGGCGATTGGTATGCCGTGGTCGTGCTGATCGGCCGCACGACCTTGCCGATTCCCGCGCGGATGGAAATGATGCACCAGGTCGGCGCGGCTGTCGGCCGCTTTGACCAGGCCGCGCGGCGCTAGGCCAGCGCGGCGGTCCGGCCGACGCGGCGTGCGCTGAGCAGGCTGGCGTAGTCTTCGAACAGCGTGGCGAAATGATCGCGCATGGTGATCGGCGTGCGGCGCGGCGGATGGATCGGGGCAAGCAGTTCGCGTTCGATCGCATCGGCCAGGGCCAGCGGGTTGTTGGCGCGGTAGGTCAGCCCGGCGCCGTCGCTGGCGTGATCGGCTGCGCCGCCGCGATCGGGCACGATTACCGGCACGCCTGATGCGCGCGCTTCGGCTGCGGCAAGGCAGAAGGTTTCCGCTTCACAGCCATGGACCACGGCATCCGCACTGGCGAGCAGGGTGGCGAACCGCTGGCGGTTGCGTTCGGGGGTCAGCAGGCGAATGTGGGGATTGCCCGCGATCCGCTTGAGAATCCGGGCGCGCTGGCTGCCCGCGCCGAGCAGGACCAGCCCGATCGGGTGGCGCTGGCTGGCGGCGGTGACCGCATCGATGACCATCGGCCAGCGCTTTTCCGCCGAAAGCCGCCCCACGCCCATCAACAGGTGGGCGCTTTCGGGCAGATCGCACATCTCGAGCAGCCGCGCGCGCACCGCCGGATCGCGGCGATCGGGGGAGAACAGGTTTGCTTCCACCCCCATCGGGTGCAGCGCGCAATTGGGCACCCCGCCTTCGGCCAGCCGGTCGCGCAGTTCGCGGTTGGCGCAGACCACCCGGTCATAGCTTTGCCCCAGCGTGCGCAGGTGCGCCCAGAACGGCTCGAACCCACGATCGATCAGTCCGCGCGGAAACAGCGGCTCGAACCAGCGATAGGCATAGGCCGACATCGGATCGGCGTGCATTACCAGCGCGCGCGGCGCAGGGTTTTCCCAGCGCGCAACCATCGAGGCGCTGCGCCAGGGGGATGATACCTCGACGAAATCGGGCTGGGCGGCGTCCAGCGCGGCATGCAGCGCGGCTTCATCGCCAAAGTACCAGTACTTGCGATCGACCATCAGCTTGGGCGAGGGGATCGTGACGACGCGGGCATGGGGCCCATGCTCGATCACTTCGGCGCGATCGGCCGGCGCGATCACGGTGAGATCGTGGCCCAGTTCGGGCGCGATCCGCAACTTCTGCTCGATATAGGTCTTCACCCCGCCGCCGTGGGGAGTGAGGAACGCGCAGACGTCGGTGATACGCATGGGCAGAGCCCTTACTGCTTCAGCGGCGCAACGCCAAGCCCGTGACGGTAGTTGAGCACGATGTTGACGTGGGTCACCCCGGCCCCGGCGGTAACCCGGGTAACGGCGGCCTTGGGCTTGCTCCAGCCCAGCTTCGGGTTTCCGGCAAAGCCGATGCCGTCGATCGTCCAGCCGAACTTGCGGTTGCGATCGCGGTCATGCAGCAGCGACACGCTGTAGGTGCCGGGGCCGGGAATGCGGATGCACAGCGTGGGCTGGCCCTGGGCCGGCACGGCTTCCTCGACCCGGCGGAACACCTTGCCGGCGTTGAGCAGGATATTGTCGTCCTGCAGGAAATCGGTGTCGTTCGAGGGATAGACCTCAAGCTTGAGATTGCCGGTGCGGTCTTTCATCCCCACCGCCGAAACCAGCAATGCCGGTCCGCTTTCGCCCGCGCGGCAACGGCCTTCGGCCTTGCCGAGATCGGGGCTGGAGGGAAGGTTGGTCGCCCCGCCCAGCAGGACCGGCAGGGTGAGGGCCGCAACGGCGGAAAGCGCGGGGCGCATCATGTGCGGCGCGCCTCGCCAATGAGGCCGGTCAGCGCGAAAGTCGCACCGACGGCGAGATGTGCCAGCAACACCAGACCTGCCATCATCGTCAGCATATCCGCAACTTGTGTTTCCTTGCCAAGCAGATAGACCACCAGCCCGGCGAATACCACGTCCTTGTTCGGCACCAGCGGCAGGCGCGAAACCAGCATCCGCAAGGTTGCCAGCACCAGCCACAGCGATACCGCGACCGTGGGCAGAACCCAGTGCCACATCAAAGCTGACAGCGCGATTAACCCGACGATGCGCAGGAAATGGGTGGTGGTGATGAAGGCCAGCTCCTTGCGCGGGAGCGAAAACAGCCGCCGGCGCAGCAACAACATCACGAACGAGGTCACGAGGACCACGCCCAGCGAATAGAACACGGTGCGCATTTCCACCCCGATCGCGCCCGAGGCAACCAGCGGCCAGGCAAAGACCAGCATCACCAGGGTGGCGATATTGCCGGTGAGCGCCGACAGGATGGTCACGTCCTTGATCGCGCCAAAGGGGGCGGCGGTCATGTCGAGCTTGCCGCGTGCCCAGGCGTAGAACTGCGCCTCGCCAAGGTAGCCCAGCAGCAATTCGTTGCTGACCAGCTTGCGCATCAGTGCGCCCACGCCGGAGAACGGCAGCTTCCACAGCCGGTGATAGATCACCCATTCGCTCAGCGGCATGGCCAGATACCAGGCTACGAAGGTCAGCCAGAATTCGGCGCTGCGGGGTACCATCGCCAGGATGTCGGACAGTTCTAGCTGGCGAAACTGGTCCGCGACCATCGCCAGCAGCGCGATTGATACCAGGGTGCTGAACGTGGCCGCAAGGCGGCGGCGTTTGGGCGTGTCGGCGGGTTCCGGGATGATCGGAGCATCGTTCGGAAACTCGGTGCCGGCCGGGTTGGTGTGAAGCATCGTGGTGCGTTTCGCTCAGACTGATCGGGTGGCAGTGCCTTGCGGCACAGGGGATCGCGTTTGCGTGGCGGACGAATCTTGCAGGCTTATGTCAGGTTCCAAGAGCTGCGCATAGCGTCCGGCGGTCCGCCGTGCGGCAAAGCTGCCCAGCGTGCGGGCGATGCTGTCCATCAGG
Source organism: Novosphingobium sp. (assembly GCA_041915005.1). Taxonomy (GTDB): domain Bacteria; phylum Pseudomonadota; class Alphaproteobacteria; order Sphingomonadales; family Sphingomonadaceae; genus Novosphingobium. The sequence continues at coordinate 1,388 of JAYSCF010000092.1, read as the reverse complement.
GCGGGAACCGTGGTGTCGCCGGGGTGGGCTGCAACGCGCACCACCCGCTGGCCGTGGAGGCCGAGGCGGGCGAGTGAGGCCACGGCCAGCGAGCTGAGCTGGCGCGGCCGGCTGCGGCTGGCCCAGGTCACCACGGGCCCGCGCGCGAGGATGCGTCCGCTGCCCGGCTGCCAGACCCGCAGGTGATCTTCGGCCAGGGCAAAGCCGCAGGCATCCAGCCCGGCGCGGGCGCCGTCGCCATAGAGCCAGGCCGGGGCAATGAAGCCGGCAGCGGGGCGGCCGATCACATCTTCGATCAGCGCCTTGCCCTCAGCCATCCGGCGGGTCGCCTCGGCCGCGTCGAGGCCCAGGAATTCGCCTTCGCCGGCGGTCATGTGGCGGGCCTTGAAACTGGCCAGCCCGGTGTGATCGGCCAGATCCTTGTGGAACCAGCCGTGGACGAACATTTCGACCCCGGCATCGGCCCATTCGCGCAAGCGGCGCTGGAAGGCCGGCGCTTCGCGCAGCGGCGCACGGCCCCAGTGGTCAGGCACGACCAGCATGGCGAAGTTCGGACCGCCCAGCTTGGCGGCGAACAGATCTGCGAGGGTATCGACCTCGCGCTCGAACAACGGCGAGACATCGTGGATCGAGGCGAGCAGCAGCCGCTGGCGGTTCATCAGGTGCTGATCGGCTGACTGCGGCTGGGCCATCGTCGCGTCCAATTGGGGCAGGGGGCTGCCTGGAGAGCTGCCTTGCAAGTGATGCGAAGGACCCCGCCGGATTGCTCCGGCGGGGCCCCTATTCGCTTGCGAAGCTGAACGGGTGATTACTCGTCCCCGCCATCCTCGATCAGGTAATCACCGGCATCGGCGTCGAGGCCGTGGGTTTCACCCTCGACCAGCGCCAGCGGATCATCACCGATTGCCGCTTCCGGACCCTGTTCGAGTTCGGCAGCGTGTTCTTCGGCCGCAGTGGCCGGAGCGATCAGGTGCTCCTGCAGCTTGCGATACGACGCGCGCAGCGCGGCATCGCGGCTGGATGCGGCCACCCGCAGGCGGTTCATGCCCGCACCGGTACCGGCGGGGATGAGACGGCCCACGATGACGTTTTCCTTCAGACCGATCAGCGAGTCCTTCTTCCCTTCGACCGCCGCCTGCGTCAGCACGCGGGTGGTTTCCTGGAACGAGGCAGCCGAAATGAACGAACGCGTCTGCAACGAAGCCTTGGTGATGCCGAGCAGCACCGGCTTGCCCTGGGCAGGCATCTGCCCTTCGGCCAGCTTGGCGTTGTATTCGAGCATCTCTTCCAGATCGACCTGTTCGCCCGGCAGCAAGGTGGTGTCGCCACCATGCGTGATCTCGACCTTCTGCAGCATCTGGCGAACGATCACCTCGATGTGCTTGTCG
>JAYSCF010000091.1:0-7866 GCA_041915005.1 Novosphingobium sp. | reverse complement strand
CGCCAACTTCGACGACGGCCGCGGCAACGCCGTGCTGTCGCTGGGCTACCAGAAGTCGAACCCGGTCTACATGGGCGGCGATCGTCCGTGGTCGAACGTGACGCTCGAATCCTACGACGCCACCTACACCGCTGGCCAGGGTTCGTCGACGACCACCCCGTCGGCTCTCGACATCGGTGGCGGCCGCAGCCGTCGTCAGATCACCGCTGATGGCACCAACATTGGCGCGTTCAGCACCCCGTTCAACTTCAACCCGTACAACGTGTTCCAGGTGCCGTTCAAGCGCTTCAACATGTTCAGCCAGGCTCACTACGAGCTGGCCGACGGGCTGACCGCCTATGCTCGCGGCATGTACTCGAACAACACGGTCGACACCATCATCGCTCCTTCGGGCGTGTTCGGTTCGTCGGTCACCGTGCCGGTTTCGAACCCGTTCATGACCGCCGCACAGCGCACCTACCTGTGCGCCAATGCTGACACCAACACCGCCGTTGCTGGCAACCAGACCCTGACCACGGCAGAATGCGCCGCGGCCGCGGCTGCCACCAGCCCGACGGACCCGAACTACCGCACCTTCACCTTCGGTCTGCGTCGCCGCACCACCGAAGTCGGTCCGCGTATTTCGAGCTACAACACCCAGGTGTTCGATTTCCGCGCCGGTCTGCGTGGTGACATTTCGGACTCGATCCACTTCGACGTTTCGGCCGCTCATGGCGAATCGAAGAAGCTGCAGACCATCCAGAACTACGTGCTGCTCTCGCGCGTGCGTCAGGCCCTGCTGGCCACCAACACCAGCACCTGCCTCACCAACACCGGTGGCTGCGTCCCGCTGAACATCTTCGGCGCGAACGGTTCGATCACCCCGGCGATGGCTGATTACATCAGCGACAACTCGACCACCCAGGTCAACACCAAGCTTGACCAGGTCAAGGGTGTGATCAGCGGCGACACCGGCATCAGCTCGCCCTGGGCTGGTGACAGCATCAACTTCGCCGTTGGTACCGAATACCGCAAGTATCAGGCCGAACAGGCTTCGGACATCCTGGCCAAGACGGCTGGTGAACTGGGCGGCGCCGGCGGCGCGGCTCCGGACATCAAGGGTGGCTACGAAGTGTACGAAGGCTTCGCCGAAGTCATCGTTCCGATCGCTTCGGACAAGCCGCTGATCAACGAGCTGAGCCTCGAAGGCGGTCTGCGTCAGTCGCACTACAAGATCGCGGCTGCTGGCAGCCCGACCTATGACGCCACCACCTGGAAGGTTGCCGCAACCTGGGCTCCGACCACGGACCTCAAGATCCGCGGTAACTACCAGCGTGCGGTCCGCGCCCCGAACATCGGCGAACTGTTCTCGCCCGTGTCGACCGGCCTGACCAACCTGGGCGTTGATCCCTGCGCCGGCACCGCGCCGACCAGCAACGCCAACCTGCGTGCGGTTTGTATCGCTCAGGGTGCGCCTTCGGCCACCATCGGGACGATCAACAACCCGACCGCCGGCCAGGCCAACATCACCAGCGGCGGCAACACCGCTGTTGGTCCGGAAACCGCCACCACCTGGACGGTGGGCGCGGTCTTCACCCCGGCCTTCATCCCGGGCTTCTCGGCCTCGCTCGACTACTACGACATCAAGGTCAACGACGCGATCACCACGCCGACCCCGGCTGACCTGATCGCTGCGTGCTTCGGCAGCATTTCGGCTTCGAGCGCTACCAGCTCGGCTTGCACCGTGATCCGTCGTAACCCGATCACCGGCGGCCTTGACGGCGATCCGGCGACCACGGGTGGTCTCTATGGCGTGCTGTCGAACCTGGGCCACCTGGCCACCAACGGTGTCGACCTCAACCTGAACTACACCACTGGCATCGGCACCCTGCTGGGCCAGGAATCGCGTCTGTCGCTGTCGTTCAACGGCAACTACACCGCGCATTCGCTGTTCCAGGCCACGCCGACCTCGATCAACCGCGAATGCGTCAACCAGTACTCGGTTAACTGCTCGTCGATCCAGCCGAAGTTCTCGTTCAACGAGCGTACCACGCTGAGCGTGGGCCCGGTGGACGTGTCGCTGATGTGGCGCTGGATGAACAAGGTTCGCCTTGAAGACCTGCAGATGGCTAACGATCAGGCGAACTGCCCGACCGTGACCACCGATGCGGCTGACGCCATCGCCAACGGCGGCGGCGCGTGCTTGATCGACAGCGCATTCCGCACGATCAAGGCCTACAGCTACTTCGACCTGACCACGCGCTTCGAAGTGACCAAGAACCTCGACATCACCATGTCGATGTTCAACATCTTCGACAAGAAGCCGCCGGTCGTCGGTGGCACCGTCGGCACCACCTCGCAGAACGGTGGCAACACCTATCCGTCGAGCTACGACGCGCTGGGTCGCCGCTTCGCGGTCAGCGCTGCGCTGAAGTTCTAAGCGAACTTCTCGCCAGACAATTGGGGGGCGGGCAGCAATGCCCGCCCCCTTTTTGTTGGGCGTCAGGATGGGAATGAAGCGGAGCGGCAAGCCCGGCTCGGGCTTTGTCCAGTCAGCAGGGGTAGAGGGCCTAGCCCAGTAGCGGCAAGGGCAGGGTTTCGGCGATGCCATTCGCCTTGGCCACGGCGCGGGCCCACGCGGCCACCTTGCCGATCTCGTCATCGTGGGCGGCGCGGGCGGCGGCATATTCCGCCTCGCGCTGGGCGGCATCAAAGGCCGCGCCCGATTTGGAATGGCGGGTAAAGGCCGGGCTGGCCGCCATGGCCGCCAGATCTTCGGCCCCGGCGTCCAAGCCATAATGCGCCGCCGCTGCCGCCAGCACTTCTGCCGGGCGGGTGGTCAGGCTCTCTGAATCGAGCGTGGCGATCCGGCCCGGCCCAAGCTTGGCCGCCAGCTTGTGGAACAGCGCATGCTGCGCCAGCCAGCCAGTTGCGGCGATCTGCAGGTCGCTCTGCCGGAAATAGTCATTGCCGCTCATGCCCAGATCGACCGCCTGATCGGTCAGGTATCCTTCGAGCAGTTCGCGCACCCACAGCCGGCACCACAACCCCTTGCGCACCACCGAAACCAGGAAGGTTTCGAGCGGGGCGTGAAGCAGGATCGCCGGAGCATCGGCGCGCAGCGCGAGCAGCAGTTCGGCCAGCGGGTTGAGCACGTTCGAAGGCTTGACCACCACCATTTCATCCGCGGCAAACGGCCGGGCGAGCGCCCGGGTTGCCGCATCGGCCAGCCGTGCCACTGCCGCACCGGGCGCGCCGCGCCGGCGGAAGCCAACCACGTCGTTGAGCACCACCGGCTCCGACAGGCCCATTGCCACGCCGGGCCGATCGAGCGCCGAAAGCAGCAGCGTCGATCCGCAGAACGCCGAATGGAACAGGAAGCCCATGCGCCGGGGCGGCAGGCTGGCGAGGCACTGGTCGATTGCCACATCGTGGACGGCGCGATCGCTGCCCAGATATTCATCGGTCAGGAACGGGGCGCGGCGATGGTCGGCGCGCGGCAAGTGGACGAAGCGCAGGCGGTCCTGCCCCTCGACATGACGGTGCGCGAGCCATTGTGCGTCGGACAGGTCGAAACGGGGGGCGGTCATCGCCTTAGCCTAGGGGGACAGGCTGCGCCCCGCAACTCCCGCTTGCCGCACCGCCGGCCGCGCCCTATCCCGGCGGGATGACGGGGCAAATCGATCCGGCGCGGCTCCAGGCCGCCCAGCAGGCCAATGCGGAGGGCATGACCGCCCTGCGCGGCGGCGATGGCATCAGCGCGGCGGCGGCCTTTCGGCGGGCGATTGCGGCCGATCCCTCGGCGGGGGCGCTGTGGCGCAACCTGGCCCATGCGCTGCGCCTTGCCGGGGACGATGCCGGTGAGCGCGATGCGCTGGAACACGCGCTTGAGATCGATCGCACCGATGTGCTCGCCCAGTTGCGCAAGGCCCAGAACCTCGAACGCTGCGGCGAGGAACGCGAAGCGCTGACCGCCTGGTCGGGCGCGCTGCAGCTGGCCGCCGGGATCGAGCGGCCTTCGCCCGAGCTGGAGGCCGAACTGGCCGCCGGGCGCAGCTATGTCACGGCGCTGCAGGCCCGGCTCGGGGCATCGGCCGATCGGCTTTACGACAGCCTCGAGCCGCAGCTTGAAGAGACCGAGCGCCGCCGGGTGCGCGCCTTCTACGACCTGTCGCTGGGCCGGCGGCAGGTGTTCTACAACGAATGCGCCGGGCTCTATTATCCGTTCCTGCCCGCCGACGAGTATTTCGACGCCAAGCATTTTCCGTGGCTGGCTGACCTCGAGGCCGCCACCGCCGATATCCGCGAAGAGCTTCACGGCCTGCTGGCCGAAGGCAACCCGGCGATCATCCCCTATGTCCGGCTGGATGAAGGCACGCCCGAAAACAAGTGGAGCGCGCTCAGCCACAATGACGATTGGAGCGCCTGCTTCCTCTACGAATATGGCCGCCCCAACCAGCCCGTGCTGGACCGCTGCCCGCGCACGGCGGCGCTGCTCGCCCGCCTGCCGCTGGCGCAGATCCCTGGCAAGGCGCCCAATGCGTTCTTTTCGATGCTCAAGCCCAATAGTGCGATCCCTCCGCATACCGGCGTCACCAACACCCGCGCGATCATCCACCTGGCGCTCGATGTGCCGCCCGATTGCGGGTTCCGCGTCGGCGGCGAAACCCGCGAATGGGTTGAAGGCCGCGCCTTTGCCTTTGACGATTCGATCGATCACGAGGCCTGGAACCGCAGCGACCAGCGCCGCCACATTCTGATCATCGACACCTGGAACCCGCATCTCACCGAGAATGAGCAACAGGCGATCGTCCGCTATTTCGAAGCCGGGGACGAGGAGCTGGCGCAGGGCTGAGCGGCGGCGCCATTCGACCAACGACAGGGCAATGGTCTTGCCGCGCTGCACCCCGCAGCGTAATTATGGCGCATATTCCTATCGCCAGGGACCAGCCTGACCATGATTCTGCTTTCCTTCGTTCTTTCCGCTGCCGTTGCCACCGCCGTACCGGCCGTTGAGCCCGTGATCGCCGAACCCGATCCGAGCCACATGTCGCTCAAGGAAATTCGCGCCTTCAACAAGACGGTCGGGGTCAACCATCCCTATTACATCCGCTGCCGCAGCGACGTCGAAATCGGCACGCTGGCCAAGGCGCACACCGTGTGCCGCACCTCGCGCGATTGGTCCTCGGCGGATCGTGATGGCAACCGCGTTGCCCGCGACACGGTGCGCCTGATGGATGAAACCCGCGGCAACATGGGCAACTGATCGGAACCAGCGCCCGGCATCGCCGCGTCCCGGCTACTGGACGCGCACGACCCGGGCGTTGTGGCCCTTGCCGATCTTGGCGAAGAAGCTGCCGAGAGAGGCCTTCTCGATGTGAATCGGATCGCCCTTGCGGGCATAGGCCGGACGGCCTTCGACCTGCTTCCAGCGCGCCCCGTCGCTCAACACGAAGATGAAGTTGCCGTCCTTGGCGGCATAGCTGCTTTCGATCGTCCCATCGATTGCGGTGACGTCTTCGCTTTCGCTTCCGCCAAACAGCTTGAGCGAGGGCAGCGACAGCCCAAACAGGCCCTTGCGCGCCTCGCGCATGGTGGCGCGATCGGCCACCACCAGTTCCTTGGTCGAACGGGCTTCGGCCATCACGCCCACCGCCCGGTCATAACAGGCCAGGCGGGCCGCCGGATCGGCTTCCGAGCGGCAGTCGATCACCGCCTGGAACACCGGCGGGGGCGGGGCGTTGTCATCCTTGGGCTTGTCGGCAGCCATGGCGGGCACGGCAAGCGCCGCAAGGGCGGAAACGGCGATCAGGGACAATGGGCGCAAGGTCGAAGGTTCCGCTGCTTGGGGCTGTATTGCCGGGCGATGATGCGCGCCTCGCCGCACCCCGTCAATCGCCGGGCGGGCGGTCTTGGCGCTTGAATTGCCGGCGGCGGCCCGCCACACCCCGATCATGGCGCGTATCATCCTGATCCTGTTGTTGATCCTGGGTCTGGCGCCGGGCACGTGGTGGCGCACGCCGCGCAGTCTGCCCAACCATGATCAGCGGGTCATGCTGGCCCCGCTCCCCTTGGCAGACGACTGCTGCCGGCTCGGTCCGTTCCGCTTGGCCGGGGCCTGGCGGCTGACCAGCCCGAACGATGACTTTGGCGGCTATTCGGCGCTGCTGCTCGCGGCGAACGGACGTCTCCTGGCGCTTAGCGACAAGGGCTTTGCGCTCGATTTCGCCAAGCCGGGGATGGCGGGCGGTCCGGCGCGGCAATGGTTGCTGATGGGCGATGCACAGGCCCGCAAGCAAAACCGGGACATCGAATCCGCCACGCGCGATCCGGCCTCGGGCCGCTTCTGGATCGCGCTGGAAGGGCGCAATGCGATTGCCCGCTTCACCCCGGCCATGGCGCTCGAGGCGCTGCGTCAGCCGCCTGAGATGCACGGCTGGCCCCAGAACACCGGGCCAGAGGCAATGGTGCGGCTGGCGGACGGGCGCTTTATCGTGCTGTCGGAAAGCTATGCGGGTTGGGGCGATGCCTCGGGCCATCCCGCGTTGCTGTTTGCCAGCGATCCGGCCGTGCCGCAGCGGGCGGTCCGCTTTGGCTTTGCCGGGGCGGCGGGATACCGCCCGACCGATATGGCGCAGCTTCCCGATGGCCGGGTGCTGGTGCTGATGCGGCGGCTGGTCTGGCCGATGCCGGCGCGCTTTGCGGGCAAGATCCTGCTGGCTGACCCGGCCGACATTCGCGCGGGCAGGGTCTGGGGAGCGACCGAGCTGGCCGATCTGTCGCGGCCGCTGCCGGTCGACAATTTCGAGGCCCTGGCGATCGAGCCGGCCGCAGGCGGGCATGTGGCGATCTGGCTGATGAGCGACAACAACGATGCCGCAACCCAGCAGACCCTGCTCTGGCGGCTCGACCTCGATCCGGCAGACCTGCCGGCAAAGCAAAAGGCGCGCAGGTGAACCCGCGCGCCTCTTGGTGATTCGCTGACGCAGCCTGGCTAAGCCAAGGCTGGCTGGAAGATCAGGCGGCCTGCTTCTTGAGCAGTTCGCGCTTCACCTTCTGAGCGGTGGTCGAAAGCTTTTCGTCCGACGTCTTGAGCAGCCAGTTGTCGAGGCCGCCGACGTGTTCGACCGAGCGCAGGCCCTGGGTCGAAACGCGGAACTTGAAGCTGCGGTCCAGCCCTTCCGACATCAGCGTGACGTTCTGCAGGTTGGGCAGGAAGACGCGCTTGGTCTTGTTGTTGGCGTGGCTGACGTTGTGGCCAACCTGACGGCCCTTGCCGGTCAGTTCGCAAATACGGGACATGGCTAAACTCGCTTCGAAATTTCGTTACCGTTGCCGGGAGAAGGGGCGCGCATAGCGATTCACCCTTGAATGGTCAAGGTATCGCGGCCAATCCGCGTAAATGAACCGCTGGCCCCTTCCCGATCCGATGCAGGCCGCCCTGGCCGCAGCCCAGGCCGCCGCTCAGGCGGGCGAGGTGCCGATCGGCGCGGTGGTGGTCAAGGACGGAGTGGTCATCGCCGCGGCCCACAATGCCCCGCGCGGGCTGGCCGACCCCACCGCACACGCAGAAATCCTTGCGATTCGCGCCGCGGCCCAGGCTCTGGGAAGCGAGCGGCTCGAAGGCTGCGAACTGTGGGTCACGCTGGAACCCTGCCCGATGTGCGCCGGGGCGATCAGCCATGCGCGAATCGCACGGCTCTATTATGGCGCATCCGATCCCAAGGGCGGGGCGGTGGAACACGGCGCGCGGGTGTTCGAACACGATCAATGCCTGCACCGGCCCGAAGTCTATGCCGGAATCGGCGAATCCGAATCGGCCGGGATGCTGCGCGATTTCTTTCGCGCCCGGCGCTAGGGTTTGTTTCACTTAAGTGAGGCATCACC
>JAYSCF010000090.1:0-7867 GCA_041915005.1 Novosphingobium sp. | reverse complement strand
GCATGACGATGCCGTGGTTCTTGGCCCCGCCCATCGCCTGGACGCGCTTGCCGGCGGCAACCCCGCGGTTGTAGACATAGTGGGCGATGTCGGACGAGCCGACGAAGCTGACCGCGCCGATCGCCGGATGATCGAGGATCAGGTCGACCATTTCCTTGTCGCCGTGGACGACCTGGAAGATCCCTGCGGGCAGGCCCGCTTCGAGCCACAGTTCCGCAAGGCGATTGGGCAGCGAGGGATCGCGTTCCGACGGCTTGAGGATAAAGGCATTGCCGGTGACCATGGCGACCGCGCCCATCCACAGCGGGATCATCGCCGGGAAGTTGAACGGGGTAATGCCCGCGCCGATCCCGATCGGCTGGCGCATCGAATAGACATCGATGCCGGGGCCGGCGCCCTGGGTATATTCGCCCTTGAGCACGTGGGGCGCGCCGCAGCAGAATTCGACCACTTCCAGCCCGCGCTGGATATCGCCCTTGGCATCGGCAATCACCTTGCCGTGTTCGGTCGACAGGATCAGCGCCAGCTCGTCCATGTTGGCTTCGACCAGCGCCTTGAAGTTGAACATCACGCGGGCGCGGCGCTGCGGGTTGGTGGCAGCCCAGGCAGGCTGGGCCGCCGAGGCGGCGGCCACCGCGCGTTCGAGCGCGTCCTTGCTGCCCAGCACGACCTGCGCCTGGACGCCGCCGTTGTTGGGATCGAACACGTCGCTCTTGCGGGTGGCGGAAAGACCGGCGGTGCCGCCGGCGATGAAGTGATCGACAATGCGCATGGATGGCTCCTCTCGAGTCCAGTTGCGCCTGTCCTGCACCCGCGAAGTTATGCAGACAAGGCGCAATTTTGCGGCTATGACCTGCAATTATGCAGGTAAGCGACTGGAGCGACTTTCAGGCCTTTCTGGCCATTGCCCGGGCCGGGCAATTGGCCCGTGCGGCGGCGGCGATGGGGGTGGATGCCACCACCATGGGGCGCCGGCTGCGGCGGCTCGAAGCGCGGCTGGGTGCCACCCTGTTCGAGCAGACCCGCGAAGGCCAGGTCTTGACCGAAGCCGGTGAGGCGCTGCTGGCGCAGGTCGAGGCGATGGCCCAGGCCGCTGCCGGGATTGGCGAGAGAGCGGGGGCGGGCGAGGGTTTGTCCGGCACGCTCAGGATCAGCGTGTCCGAAGGGTTCGGCAGCTGGTTCCTGCCACGCCACGTGCCCGCCTTTGCCGCCGATCATCCGCGCCTGACGCTCGATCTGGTGGCCTCCAGCGGGTTCCTGTCGCTGTCCAAGCGCGAGGCGGACATCGCCGTCACCCTTTCGCGGCCCAAGGCCGGGCCGGTGATCGCGCGCAAGCTGTCGGACTATGCGCTGCGGCTCTATGCCAGCCCCGCCTATCTTGCAGCCGCGGGCACGCCGCAGCGCGCGGCGGACCTGGCGCAGGGGCACCGGCTGGTCGGCTATATCCCGGATCTGCTCTACGATCCGGCGCTGCGCTATCTGGACGAGATTCACCCCGGCCTGACGGCGGGGCTGCGTTCATCGAGCATCAACGCGCAATACCGCCTGATCGCATCGGGCGGGGGCATTGGGGTGCTGCCGTGTTTTATCGGGGATGGTGATCCGGCGCTGGTGCCGCTGCTGCCAGAGCGGCGGATCGTGCGCGGGTTCTGGCTGGTGAGCCACAAGGACACCCACAACCTGGCGCGGGTGCGTGCGGGCAAGGATTGGCTGGTCGACGTGGTCCAGCGCCAGCGCGAGGTGCTGTTGCCGCCGGGGTGAACCGGCGGCAACGGCGCGTGGCTTACATCAGCTTGCTGACTTCTTCGGCGTTGTAGAGGCGCAGGTCCGCGCCTTCGACCTTGAGCGTGGCCATCGTTTTCTGAAACTGCGCCATGTGCGCGCTGGCCGAATGGGCGCCCAGCGCGGCCTGATCGCGCCAGCGTTCGGAAATGCGGATCAGGTCGGGATCGGCCACGTCCTGGGCAAAGGAATAGTGCAGGCAGCCATCTTCGGCGAGCGTGGTGGCGACCATCACCTTGGCCTGGTCGTGAAGCTTGGCGAATTCGCCGGTTGCCAGCTTGAGCCAGCCTTCGATCAGCAGCATCGTGTCTATCCCTCTCATGTCCGGCGCGAATCACGCCTTGGACATGGGGGTAATGCGATCAGCCCCGGCTGGCCAGCAGGGCACACCAATCGCTGCGCTTGCCGCGCCAGGGTTCGGCCAGCCCCTCGGCCACAAGCTGGGCGCCAAGGCTCTGCTGCCCGCGGCGCACGACGCGCAAGGCCCGGCCATAGCGATCAACCGCGCGGCCCTCTGTTTCAAGCGTGAACGGCCCGGCATTGAGCAGCTCGATCAGCCGCCGGGTCGCCCGGTCACCCAGCGCCTGCTCGGCGGCGCAGCCGGCTTCGTGGGTTTCGGGGGCGTTGATGTCGGCGATGCGGATCTTCTCGCCGTTGAGCCAGAAGGTATCGCCATCGACCACGCAGGTGGTGCGCGGCCCTTCGGCGCAGAGCGAGAACGTGGCGGCGGCAAGGATGGCAAGCAGCATCCCTGCCAATCACGGCAGAACGGGCGCCATTCCTATTCGGGAAACTACGTGATTTTGATCGGATCTGGCGGGATTGGGGATCAGCCGAGGCTGAGGAACAAACCCGCCAGCGCCGCGCTCATCAGGTTGGACAGCCCGCCGGCCGCCAGCGCCTTGAGGCCGAGCCGCGCGATCACCGGGCGCTGGTTGGGGGCCAGGCCCCCGGTCACCGCCATCTGGATCGCGATCGAGCTGAAATTGGCAAAGCCGCACAGCGCGAAGGTCACGATCCCGACGGTCTGCGGCGAAAGATCCTTGGCGGCGCCCAGATCGATGAAGGCGACGAATTCGTTGAGCACGACCTTGGTCCCGAACAGGCCGCCCGCGCGCATCGCTTCGGCCCAGTCGGGCGCGCCGAGCAGGCGGAAGACCGGGGCAAAGACATAGCCCAGCAGCATCTGGAACGAGAGGTCTTCCTTGCCGGCCAGTCCGCCCAGCCAGGCCAGCAGGCCATTGGCGAGCGCCACCAGCGCCACGAAAGCCAGCACCATTGCGCCCACGGCCACAGCCAGCTTCACGCCGGTCTGCGCGCCTTGCGATGCGGCCATGATGATATTGGCGGGGCGTTCCTCATCGAGGCTGGCCACGGGAACGTCATCGGGTTCGGGCAGCACTTCGTCCTTGGGATCGGGCATGATGATCTTGGCCATCAGGATCCCGCCCGGCGCCGACATGAAGGCGGCGGCCACCAGATAGTCGATGCGGATGCCCATGCTGGCATAGGCGGCCAGGATCGTGCCGGCGACGCCGGCCATGCCCACGGTCATCAGGCAGAACAGCTGCGAAGGCGTCAGCGCGGCCAGATAGGGGCGGATCACCAGCGGGCTTTCCGACTGGCCGACGAAGATGTTCGAGGCCGCCGACAGGCTTTCGACCCGGGTGATCCCGGTGATCTTTTCCAGCGCGCCGCCGATCCAGCGGATCACCTGCTGCATGATGCCCAGGTAGTAGAGCACCGAAATCAGCGCGGCGAAGAAGATGATTACCGGCAGCGCCGAGATCGCGAAGCTGTGGCCGCCGATTTCGGGCGAGGCGAGGGGGCCGAACAGGAATTCGATCCCCGCATGGGCAAAGCCGAGCAGGCTTTCCACCCCGTGGGCGGCGCCCTGCAGCATGGCATTGCCCCAGGGAACATACAGCACCAACGCCGCGAATCCGGCCTGCAAGGCAAAGGCCGCACCCACCACGCGCGGGCGGATGGCCGCGCGGTTGGAGGAAAGCGCAAAGGCCACGGCCAGGATAAGAGCCATGCCCAGCAGGCTGTTCACGATATGCATGGTGCGGTGGGATCCCCGGTAGATTTCAGGCCCGACAGGTAGCGTCTTTGCCGGTGCAGTCAATTTCCGGTGCATTCCTGCCTGTTGAGGACTTGTCGATGATGCTCCGCCATGGCTAACCCCTTGCCCCATGGAAACCCGCACTCTCGCGATGCCGCGCTCGCTGTTCGTCTTTTCGCTGCTCTATGGGGGGCTGGCGGTGCTGGCGGGCGTGCTTGGCACCAAGCTGGCCTCGCTCGGGCACTGGCCGGTGCTGGGCGATCTGGCGGTGGAAAGCGGGATCTTCGCCTTCCTGCTGCTGGTGGTGATGGGCAGCGCGGTGGCCGAACTGTTCGGCCAGGGCGTGGCCAACCGGCTGGTGCGGTTCGGCTTCGTGCCGCTGATCGTCTCGATGGTGCTGCTGACCGTGGTGATCCACCTCGTGCCGCCCGCGCCGTTCTGGCACGATCAGGATGCCTTCGCGCGGCTGCTGGGCCAGGGTGCGCGGATGCAGTTTGCCGGGCTGATTTCCTATGGCACCTCGCAGACGCTCAACGTCTATCTGTTCAGCCGGATCGCCGGCGGGCAGGGCCGGGCGCTGGTGCTGCGGGCCTGGATTGCCAGCCTGCTGTCGCAGATCGTCGATACGATCCTGTTCATCACGATCAGCTTTGCCGGGCAGGATATGCCGCTGGGCCAGATCATGGAGGGCCAGATCATTTCCAAGCTGGTGCTGTCCACGATCATGGTCCCGCCGCTGATCGTGGTCTTCGTCAAGCTGGGCCGCTGGCTTGACCGGGCGCCGGCAGGAGCCGGGGCCTGAAAACGCTTCAAATCGCGGTCAAGGGAGCCTAAGCGCCCGGATATGTCGAATCCGCACGATCCTGCCCTCCTTGCCAAGGCCGAAACGCTGGTCGAGGCTCTGCCCTATCTCCAGCGCTATGCCGGCCGCACCTTCGTGGTCAAATATGGCGGCCATGCGATGGGCGATCCCGATCTCGCGCATGATTTCGCAGAGGACGTGGTGCTGATGAAGGCCGTGGGGATCAACCCCGTGGTGGTCCACGGCGGCGGCCCGCAGATCGGCGCGATGCTCAAGAAGCTGGGCGTGGAAAGCCGCTTTGTCGATGGCCTGCGGGTGACCGATAAGGCCACGGCCGAAGTCGCCGAAATGGTGCTGTCGGGCGCGATCAACAAGGAAATCGTGCGCTGGATTTCGGGTGCCGGCGGCAAGGCCATCGGCATTTCGGGCAAGGACGGCGGGCTGGTTACCGCGCGCAAGGTCGAACGCACCACCCGCGATCCCGACAGCCAGATCGAACAGGTGGTCGACCTCGGCTTCGTGGGTGAACCGCACCGCGTTGATGCCAAGGTGATCAAGACCATTTCGGATGCCGGGATGATCCCGGTGATCGCCCCGATCGCGGTGGGCGAAGATGGCGAAACCTACAACATCAACGCCGATACCATGGCCGGCGCGATCGCGGCGGAACTGGGCGCGGCGCGGCTGTTCCTGCTGACCGACGTGGCCGGCGTGCTCGACAAGCAGAAGAACCTGCTGACCGATCTGAAGCCGGCTGACATCGAAAAGCTGCAGCAGGACGGCACGATCAGCGGGGGGATGATCCCCAAGCTTGAAACCTGCGTCCATGCGGTCGAGGCGGGCTGCGAAGCCGCGGTCGTGCTTGATGGGCGGGTGCCGCACGCGATGCTGCTCGAAATCTTCACCTCGCGCGGGGCGGGCACGCTGATCCGCGCCTGATCGCGTTTTCGATCTGGACAAATTAGTAAGTAGTGCTTACAAAATTGCTCGGGGAACCACCGGTTGCCGGGCGATGAGGCGCTGCGCTATCACTGCACCACGCAAACCGGATAGAGGACAAGGCCTGTGCTGCTTTTCACGCTGATCGACATTGTCGGCTACCTGATCTCGATCGTCATCACGCTGGTCATCATCCAGTTCGTGATGGCCATGCTGCTGCAGTTCAACGTGATCAACCACCACAACAATTTCGTGGCGGCGGCCTGGCAGGCGGTCAATGCGCTGCTTGAACCGATCCTCGGCCCCGTCCGCCGGATCATGCCCGATACCGGCGCCATCGACTTTTCGCCGATGGTGCTGATCATCGGCCTGACCATCCTTCAGAAGGTCCTCTACGGACTGGCAGTGGCGAGTGTACAATGACGGCTTCGATCATCGACGGTAAGGCTTTTGCAGCAGGGCTTCGCGCCCGCGTGGCGGATCATGCCGCCAGCTTTGAACAGGCAGCGGGCCGCAAGGCGGGCCTGGCCGTGGTGCTGGTGGGCGAAGACCCGGCCAGCCAAGTCTATGTCGCCTCCAAGGGCAAGGCCACGGTCGAATGCGGGATGAACAGCTTTGAACACAAGCTGCCCGAAGATACCACGCAGGCCGCGCTGATCGCGCTGGTCGACCAGCTCAACGCCGATCCGATGGTTGATGGCATCCTGGTCCAGCTGCCGCTGCCGAAACACCTTGATGAACAGGCCGTGGTCGAACGGATCAGCCCCGACAAGGACGTCGATGGTCTGACGCCGACCAGCACCGGCCGCCTCGCGCTGGGCCTGCCCGGGCTGGTGCCCTGCACGCCGCTCGGCAGCCTGATGCTGCTCAAGGACCGGCTCGGCAATCTTTCGGGCCTTGATGCCGTGGTGATCGGGCGCTCGATCCTGGTCGGCAAGCCGATGGCCCAGCTGCTGCTGGCCGAAAGCTGCACCGTGACCGTGGCCCACAGCCGCACCCGGAACCTCGAGGACGTGGTGCGCCGCGCCGATATCGTGGTGGCGGCGGTCGGCCGCCCCGAAATGGTCAAGGGATCGTGGCTCAAGCCCGGCGCGACCGTGATCGATGTCGGCATCAACCGCCTGCCGCCCGAGGAAGGCAAGACCAAGGGTCGTCTGGTCGGCGACGTTGACTATGCCGAGGCGCTGGATGTCGCCGCGGCCGTCACGCCGGTGCCGGGCGGGGTCGGGCCGATGACGATTGCCGTGCTGCTGCGCAATGCGCTGGTCGCCGCGCATCGCAATGCAGGGGTGGCGCTCGCCGACGCGGCGCTGTAAACCCCGGCGCATGAAGCGCCTGTGCATCGCTGCCGCCCTTGTTGCCCTTGCGGGGCCTGCGATCGCGCGCGATCGCACCCCGCCGGTCAATTATGCCAACCCCAGCGCCGCGATCGCGGCCGAGATCGCCTTTGCCCAGCTGGCCAAGGACAAGGGGCAGTGGGCCGCGTTCCGCGCCACGGCAACCAGGGACGCGGTGATGTTCGTGCCGCAGATGGTCTATACGCAGGACTATCTCAAGAATCTGGCCGAACCCGCACAGCTGACCACCTGGCAGCCGCATCAGGTCTGGTCGAGCTGCGACGGGTCGATCGCGGTCACCCGCGGTGCGTGGCAGCGCGGCGATGCGACCGGCTATTTCACCACCGTCTGGCAGCGCCAGAACGATGGCAAGTACCAGTGGGTGATGGACCAGGGCGATAGCCTGGCCATGCCGCTCGACGCGCCCGAGATGATCGTCGCCAAGGTGGCCGATTGCCCCAAGGGCAAGCCGATGCGCCCGCTGAAGCGCGAAAAGATCAAGCAGCTCCCCCCGCTCGATCCGGCCCACCGCAGCGGGCAATCGGATGATGGCACGCTGACCTATGAGGTTGCGGTCGAGGGCGATGGCGCGCGCCAGTTCACGGTCAACCTGATGCAGGGCGGGCAGCTGTCGCCGGTGCAGATGGTCCAGGTGGCGGCGCCCGAACGCAAATGATCGACCTGTTCCTGTCCGCTTTCGTCACCCTGTTCGTGGTGATCGATCCGCCCGGCTGCGCCCCGATCTATGCCGGGCTGGTCAGCGGGGCCAGTCACCGCCAGGCGGTGTCGATGGCGGTGCGCGCCTGCGTGATCGCCACGCTAATCCTCGTGGTCTTTGCGCTGTTCGGCGAAAACCTGCTCGGCGCGCTGCACATCGAACTGAACTCGTTCCGCATCGCGGGCGGGATCATGCTGTTCGTGATCGCGCTCGACATGGTGTTC
>JAYSCF010000089.1:0-7879 GCA_041915005.1 Novosphingobium sp. | reverse complement strand
CCGACCTTCACCACCGGCTGCTTGCTGGCAAAGGTCATCACCACGGCCATCTGCAGCAACACGCGGAACGTGTCGCGGATGTTGTTGGGATGGAATTCGGCAAAGCTTTCAGCGCAGTCGCCGCCCTGCAGCAGGAAGCCCTTGCCCGCGGCGACTTCGGCCAGATCCGCCTTCAGCGCGCGCGCTTCGCCGGCAAAGACCAGCGGGGGAAAGGTCGACAGCGTCTGTTCGACCCGGCCCAGCGCAGCCGCATCGGGATAGCTGGGCAGATGCCGTGCTTCCTTTGCCTTCCAGCTCTCAGGGGTCCAGTTGCTTGCCACGTTTCAATGCTCCTTTGCGAGCGCGCGCCATAGCCGCGCCGCGCCCCGATTGCAAAGTTCGAAAAGCGCAGCCCGGCAATTGCGCAATAATGTTACGAACTGGTCACATCGATGTTGACCGATCGCGGGACCGTTCAGTGCGTGACCGGCGCTGCCGCCCCGGCCCCAGTCCCCGCCCCGCCGGCCACCACCTGCTGGTCCTGCGGCAGGATGGCGATACGCCAGCTTGCACCGGGCACCAGATACTTGGCCGCCAGCGCGCGCATCGCCTCGGGCGTGGTGTCGGTATAGTCCTGCAACAGGGTGTGCAGCGCGGCAAAGCGGCGGGCATCGCTGCTGGCGCCTTCCAGATGATACATGAAGAAGGCGCTGCTGCTGGAAGCCCGGGTCAACTGCTGGCGCAGCGGCTCGATCACGCGGGCCAGTTCATCGCTGGTCGGCGGCGTGGCGACCAGATCGGCCGCGATCCGGTCGGCCGCCTGATAGAACATCGGCACCGCGCGCGGGGAAAGCTGGGCCAACGCGATGACCGTCCCGCCATTGTCGAGATCGACCGGCCAGTTGTTGATCACCTGCGGGGCATAGGCTTCGCCAAGCTTCTCGCGCAGGGCATCCATCAGCCGGTTCTGGAACACCTGGGTGAGGATTTCGAGTTGGCGCGATTCCCGGATCGCCGCCATCCCGCCGCCGGTCGGCCAGGCAACCAGGGCTGCCGCCTGGCTGGGATCGCCGCGATGGGTCAGCACCACCGGGGTCAGCGAGGGCGCCTGCATCGCCACCCGGGCCGGTTCCGTCCCGGCCGCCAGCGCGCCGCGCGCAGGCAGCGCACCAAAGGTCTTGCCCAACGCCTCGATCGCCTTGGCGCGATCAAAATCGCCGAACAGCTGCACCTCGATCGGGCCGTGGGCCAGAATCGGTTCCCAGACCTTGCGGAAGCCTTCGGGGCTGGCCGCGTCGATGTCTGCCGGGGTCGGCGTCTGGAAGCGGGTGTCGCGGCCGCGCTCGTAGAAGGTCAGATCGCGTTCGAGCACGCCCTGGGGGCTGGCCGAATAGCTTTCATACTGCAGCTTGGCCGCGGTCTTGGAGCGCAGCAGCGGCGCGGTATCCCAGCGCGGCATCGCAAACTTGGCGGCAAACAGATAGAGCTGGTCGGCAAGGTCGGCCGAACGGGTATCGGCCGAGAACTGGAACGCGCCGTCGCCGATCTCGAAATCGAAGCCCATCTTGCGCCCGGTCGAAATCCGGTCAAGCTCGTCCTGCCCGAGCGGCCCTTCGCCCGAGGGGACCAGCGCCATCTGGCCCAGCGTGACATAGGCCGCATCCCCCGGCGCAAAGGCGCGATAGCCCGCGCCGAACCGCACCTTGAGCGTAACCCGCCCAGGCTCGTCCGTGGTCGGCCAGAGCAGCACCTTGACCCCGTTGGGGAACTCGACCCGCTCGATCTCGAGCAGGTCCGCCGGCTTGATCAGCGACGGCTGGACCGGCGGGCCAATCGGCGGCAGATCGGCAAAGGCGATCGCCTTGTTTTCCACCCGCGCCCGCGGATCTGCGGTAACCGCCTTGGCCAGCGCCTGCCGCAGCGATCCGGCATCGGCCTCGCCTTCGCGCGGCGCGACATAGATGCCGCGCGTCACCGCGCCCCGGAACAGCTTGCGGGTATGTTCAAGCACCGCCTGCGGCGTGAACAGCGCCCGCGAGGAATTGAAGATCGCGTGGACCGTCTCGGGCGAGGCAATCGTCTCGTTGATGTCGAGCGCGGTCACCATGTCATCGGCCAGGCGCGATCCGGCCAGCAACCGGCGCTGCTCGACGCTGCTTTCAAAGGCCACGTTCATTTCCGCGACCTCGCGGTCGATCTCTTCCTGGGTCGGCGGCGTGGCGATGGCATCGGCGATGACCGAACGCGTATCGCCCAGCGCGCCCTGCCAATTGGCATCAACGGGCGAGACAAACACGAAGGTAGCATCGACCGAGCGGCTGATCTTTTCCTGGCTGACCTGCGCCAGCAGATAGCTGCCCCCGGCGCGGGCCCGCGCCTCGAGCCGGCGGTTGATGATCGCCTGGGCGATCGAATCGATCATGATCCCCTGGTTGTAGGCAACCGTATCCTTGACCGCGCGCCACGGGCGCAGCACCGCATAGGTGATCCCGCGCGGCAGGTCCGGTTCGACCATGACCCGGGTCTCGCCCACCGGATTGGCCGGATCGCTGCCGGATGGCGCCACCGGATCGCCGAACAACGGCGGCGCGGTGTGCTTGCCCGGCACCTTCCAGTCACCGAAATACTTGCTCGCCAGGGCGGAAAGCTGCGCCGGATCGATATCGCCAACCGCCACGATCACGCAGTTTTCAGGGCGATACCAGCGGGCGTAAAAGGCCCTGACGCTGGCGGCAGTAGCCGCATTAAGCGTTTCATCCGTACCGATTACCGGGCGCACGGCCAGCTTCTGGCCGGCGAACAGCGTCGCCTGCGTGGCATCGCCAACGCGCTCGGCCGTGCCGCCACGCTCGCGCTTTTCGGCCAGCACGATCGGCACGTCGGTGCGCACGTTGGCCTCGCTCAGCGTGGGCGCGATCATCATGCCCGACAGCAAGCGGAAACTTTCATCGAGCGAAGCTGGCGACACGCCCGGCAGATCAAGCTTGAAGGTGGTGCTGATCGGTCCGGTCAGCGCATTGGTGTCGCTCCCGAACGTCGCGCCCAGCCGCTGCCAGGTCGGGATTGCCTGGCCATCGCCAAGATACTTCGACTGGCGGAACACCAGATGTTCGATCAGGTGGGCATAGCCGCGCTCGGCATCGCTTTCGTAAAGCGAGCCGACATCCATGCGGATCCGGATCGAGACCTGCCCCGGCGGCACCGCATTGTGGCGCACCGCATAGCGCACCCCGTTGGGCAGTTCGCCAAACACCCATTCCTTGTCCTGCGGCACGTCGCTGCCGCGATAGAGCCACGGCCCTTGCGCGGCTGCATCGGCGGCTGCGGGGGCCGCCTCGACCGGCGGCCCGGCCAGCGCGGCAGTCAGGACTAGGGCAGCAGGGGCCGTACAGGCGATCAGGCGCAGGAACCGGAATTTCACTAGCATGGCCGCGGGTATAGGCAGCGCAAAGGTGAAGGGCCAGTGAATAGCGCGGCCTGAACGGCGGCCGTTCCATCGCCGGCAATGGACGCAAAACTGCCGCATCGCCCGCGCCATCCCTTGCCCCCGGCAGGCAGCGGGCCTACATCAGGGGCATCATGTTCATCGAAACCGAAACCACGCCCAATCCCGCGACGCTCAAGTTCCTGCCCGGCGAGCAGGTAATGCCCGTCGGCACCCGCGAATTCCGCAACGAGGACGAGGCCGCGGCCTCCCCCCTGGCCGAAGCCCTGTTCAGCCTGGGCGATGTCACCGGCGTGTTCTTCGGGCGCGATTTCATCTCGGTTACGGCAGGACCGGGCGTTTCGTGGTCGGACCTCAAGCCGCAGGTCGTGGCGATGCTGCTCGATCACTTCGTGACCGGCGCGCCGCTGCTGCGCGGCCCCGATGCCAGCGGCATCGCGGTGCCTGGCGAAGACGCCGATTTTGGCGATGACCCCGCCGATGCCGACGTGATCCTGCAGATCCGCGAACTGATCGAAACCCGCGTGCGCCCGGCCGTGGCCAACGACGGCGGCGACATCGTCTATCGCGGCTTCCGCGAAGGGGTGGTCTATCTTTCGATGCAGGGGGCCTGTTCGGGCTGCCCGTCGTCAACCGCAACGCTCAAGAACGGGATCGAGACGCTGCTCAAGCACTACGTTCCCGAAGTGAGCGAAGTGCGCGCGGCCTGATCTGCAATCACTCAACACCAGCTTGAAGTAACTAAGGGGGATTAGTTCACCATGGCCCAGCCGCTTGCCGATGCCGCGCTCGATCAATTGTTCCGCACCGCGCGCACTTACAATGGCTATCTCGACAAGCCGGTCAGCGAGGACCAGCTCCGCGCGATCTGGGATCTGGTGAAGATGGGGCCCACTTCGGCCAACCAGCTGCCGGCACGCCTCGTGTGGTGCACCAGCCAGGCCGCCAAGGAAAAGCTGGCCGCCTGCACCATGCCGGCCAATGGCGCGAAGATCCTCTCCGCGCCCGTCACCGTGATCGTGGCGATGGACACCCAGTTCCACGAACAGCTGCCCTGGCTGTTCCCCCATGCCGATGCGAAAAGCTGGTTCACCGGCAACGATGCGCTGCGCGAACGCTCGGCCCTGCTCAACACCACGCTGCAGGCGGCCTATTTCATCGTCGCGGCGCGCGCGCTGGGGCTGGATACCGGGCCGATGACCGGTTTTGCCAACGACGCGGTCGATGCCGCCTTCCTGGCCAACACGCCGGACTACAAATCGGTGATGATCTCGACGCTGGGCTATGGCGATCCGGCCAGCATCTTCGAGCGCAGCCCGCGCCCCGATTTCGATACCTTCAACCGGATCGCGTAACGCGTTAGACTGCCCGCGTGCGAACCCTGGTGATCGACTGCGCGACCGAGGCCTGCTCGGTCGCCTTGCTGGACGGCGATAGCCTCGTTGCGGGCGACTGGCGCCTGCTCGGGCGCGGCCATGCCGAACACCTGGTGCCGATGATCGCCGCCCTGCCCGGCAGGGGCCAGGCCGAGCGGATCGTCGTCGCGCTTGGCCCCGGCAGCTTTACCGGCGTGCGCGTGGGGTTGGCGGCGGCGCGGGCCTTGGCCCTGGCATGGCACGCCCCGCTTGCCGGCTATGCCACCCCGGCCCTGATTGCCGCCATGGCCCGTGCCCAGCGCGGCGCACAGCCCGTGACCACGGCGATGACCGGCGGGCACGGCGAATGGTTCGTCCAGACCTTCACCGCCGCAGGCATTCCTGCCGGCGATGTCGCGTCGCTGCCCCCGGCCGAAGCCGCCACGGGCGGCGAAGCGTTGGTCAGCGGCAGCCAGGCCGAAGCGCTGATCGCCGCGCGCGGCCATGGCGAGGCGCTGCAGCTGTGGCCCGACGCCCGGTGCTTTGCCCTGCTGCCTGACGCCTGCCTGCTCGATCACGTCGCCCCGCTCTATGGCCGCCCGCCTGATGCCAAGCTGCCCGGCGGAGCCGCGGCTTGACCTTTCCGGGCGACGATCTCGACAAGATCATGGCCGTCATGCAGGCCGCCTTTGCGCCGGAATATGGCGAGGCCTGGAACCGCCGCCAGGTGGAAGACGCGCTGCTGATCGGCGCGTGCACCTATGGCCTGATCGCGGCGCACGGCGGCCCGCCCACCGCCGATGATCCCGCCGCCGGTTTCTACCTGTGCCGCAACGGCTTTGAAGAGGCCGAACTGCTGCTGATCGGGATCGACCCGGCTCACCGCCGCAAGGGTCTGGGGCTTGCCTTGCTGAAAAACTGTGCCGAAACGGCACACATAAATGGGGCACAGCGACTGCTGCTTGAAATGCGGCGCGGAAACCCGGCCGAGGCCCTATATTTGGGCTTTGGATTCGAAAAAATCGGTGAACGCCCCAACTATTATCGCACTCCCAACGGGGAAAAACTCGATGCGATTACCTTTTCCTATACCTATCGTTAGTTAGTTCTAGGCAAATTTTCATCTTTGAAAGTTTCTTAAATCGCTAGAATCGCGATCCTGCTTGCGATTTTGCGTATTAGCCCGTATTCTCAAGCATGTGGATACGAACCTATCCGGCGCACAGCTTACAAAAATGCCAAGCGGTCGCGAATAGTTCCAAAGGGGCAAGTCATGGATACGATCCAGACTGATAATAATGAAATGCTGATTACGCTGACTTCGGACATCGTTGCAGCCCATGTCAGCAACAACAGTGTCGGCGTCGATGAACTGCCGACCCTGATTGGCAACGTCTATGGCGCGCTGGCCGGTCTGGGCAATACGCCTGCCGCGCCCGAAGCCGCGCCGATCAAGCCGGCCGTGTCGGTGCGCGCCTCGGTCAAGGCCGACAAGATCACCTGCCTTGATTGCGGCATGGAACTCAAGATGCTCAAGCGGCACTTGATGACCCACCATTCGATGACGCCCGAAGACTACCGCGCGCGGTGGAGCCTGCCGGCCGATTATCCGCTGGTTGCGCCCAACTATGCCGAAACCCGCCGCGATCTGGCCAAGCAGATCGGCCTGGGCCGCAAGCCCGGCGTGAAGCGTGGCCGCAAGCCCAAGGCTTGAACCCGGCCAGTCGCAACTGACTTGCAGTTGAAGAATTCCCCCGCCGGTCTATGATCGGCGGGGCTTTTCTTTCTTAAATGGACAATCGTGTGCATCAGGCAATCGACATCGAGGCACTTTGCGTAGAGCGGGGACTGCGCATCACCGAACAGCGCCGCGTGATCGCCAAGGTGCTGTCCGAAAGCACCGATCATCCCGACGTTGAAAAGCTGCACGAGCGCGCGGTCGCGGTCGATCCGCGCATTTCGATCGCCACGGTCTATCGCACCGTGCGCCTGTTCGAAGAGGCTGGCATCCTTGACCGCCACGATTTTGGCGATGGCCGCTCGCGCTACGAAGCCGCGCCCGAAGCCCACCACGATCACATGATCGATGTTGAAACCGGCAAGGTCATCGAATTCGTCGATCCCGAACTGGAAGCCCTCCAGCGCCAGATTGCCGAGCGACTGGGCTACCGTCTGGTGGACCACCGCATGGAACTCTACGGCGTGCGGATCGAACGCGACAGCTGATGCAGGCGGCCCTCGCCCGGCCGCAAGGCCTCTCGCTCGCCCAGCAGGCGCGGATCGCCCTGCGGCTGGCCGGAATGCTGGCGCTGCTGCTGGTCTGCGTGGCCCTCTACTATCCGGTGCGGCTGGTGCACCGCCGCGGCAACCCCATCCCGCGCCTGTTCCTGGGTGGCATCGCCCGGATCGCCGGGGTGCAGCTGTCGGTACACGGCGAAAAGGTGCATCGCGGCGCCTTCCTCCTCGCCAACCATGTCAGCTGGCTTGATATTCCAGTGCTGGCCGCCACCACCGGCACGGCCTTTGTCGCGCACGATGGCCTGGCCGCGATGCCGCTGCTCAAGTGGCTCTGCGCGATGAACGATACCGTGTTCGTTGCCCGGCATGACCGCGCCAGCGTGGCCCGCCAGGTCGAAGACGTGCGCCGTGCGCTCAGCGATACCGGCGCGCTGACGATCTTTCCCGAAGGCACCACCAGCGATGGCACCGGGCTGTTGCCGTTCAAGTCCTCGCTGCTGTCCGCCTTCGAGCCTCTGCCCGCCGGGATCGCGGTCCAGCCGGTGCTGCTCGACTATGGCGCAGATGCCGCCGAAATCGCCTGGGTCGGGGTGGAACACGGGCTGCACAATTTCCTGCGCATCCTTGCCCGCGCGCGCCCCTTGCCGGTGACGCTGCATTTCCTGCCGGTGCTGGAGGGGGCTGCGCTGGCGAGCCGCAAGACCATCGCTGCCGCCGCCCGCGAGGCGCTGCTGGCCCGGTTGGGCGCTTAACACTTCAAGTCCGCGCGCGTTTGGCGTATCGGCCCGGCCCATGCGCTCCTCCCGCCCTCCCCGCACCTACCGCGTCAAAAGCTTCGGCTGCCAGATGAACGTCTATGACG
>JAYSCF010000088.1:0-7889 GCA_041915005.1 Novosphingobium sp. | reverse complement strand
CCTCGCTGCCCGGGGCGATCAGGCGCAGGTCGGCGCCGAGCATGATCTGGCAGCCGGCGCCGAACACGTAGCCGTGCACCGCCGCGATCACCGGCACCGGCAGGCTGCGCCAGCCCCAGGCCGCGGCCTGGAACAGGTTGGCCGCGCCATGGGTCCGCGCGGCGAGATCGCCGGTGGTGGCCGCCCCGGCAAAGCTCGCCAGATCGATCCCGGCGCAGAAGGCGCGCCCTTCTCCCGCCAGCACCACGCAGGCCAGGTCCTCGCGCGCGGCGAGCGCGGGCTGTACGGCGGCGATTTCCTCGAGCATCGCCTGATCGACCGCGTTGAGCTTGTCGGGCCGGTTGAGCCGGACCTCGGCGACCCCCTCGGCGATCGCGAGGGTGACGCGCGGCGGCGCCCCGCTCATCGGGCCTCGCCGCAGAGCCGTGCGCGGGCGGCGGCATATTCGCGGACCAGCCGCGCGACGAGGTCGGCCGCGGGGACCACGGCGTCGATCGCGCCGATGCCCTGGCCGCAGCCCCAGATGTCGCGCCAGGCCTTCTTGCCGTCGGACATCGCGGCAAAGTCCATCTTCGAGGGATCGGAGGCCGGGAGATTGTCGGGATCGAGCCCGGCGCGGACGATCGAGGGGCGCAGGTAGTTGCCGTGAACCCCGGTGAAGAGGTTCGAATAGACGATGTCCTCGGCCCGGCCGGCCACGATCGCATCCTTGTAACCTTGCTGGGCGTTGGCTTCCTTGGTGGCGATCCAGGCTGAGCCCATGTAGCCGAAATCGGCGCCCATGGCCTGGGCGGCCAGCACAGAGCGGCCGCAGGCGATCGAGCCCGACAGGGCGATCAGGCCATCGAACCATTCGCGAATTTCCTGCATCAGCGCGAAGGGCGAAAGCACGCCGGCATGGCCGCCGGCCCCGGCCGCGACCGGGATCAGCCCATCGGCACCCTTTTCCACGGCCTTGCGGGCGAAGCGATCGTTGATCACATCGTGCATCACGATCCCGCCCCACTGGTGGACGGCCTGGTTCACGTCTTCGCGCGCGCCAAGCGAGGTGATCACCATCGGCACCTGCCACTTGGCGCAGACTTCCATGTCTTCATCGAGCCGGTTGTTCGATTTGTGGACGATCTGGTTGACCGCAAAGGGCGCGGCGGGACGGTCGGGGTTGTCGCGGTTGTGCGCGGCCAGTTCCTCGGTGATGCGGTGCAGCCATTCATCAAGCACGCCCGAGGGGCGGGCGTTGAGCGCGGGGAAGCTGCCGATGATCCCGGCCTTGCACTGCGCGATAACCAGTTCCGGCCCGGAAATGATGAACAGCGGTGACGCGATAACAGGCAGGCGCAGGCGATCGAACGGTGCGGGAAGCGGCATGCGGGGAAAGTCCTCTCGGCAGGTGTTTCGGTTTTTGTATGAGACCGAATGTCACCTGTCGAGAGGGGCGCGTCAACTGGCCGGAGCGGCCACTGTTCCCGTCCGCTCCAGCTTGCCCCAGCCGACGACCTTGCCGCGCGCCGCCGCCGAGATCGAGCGGATCACCACCCCATACATCAGCTGCCGGTAGAAGAACCGCTGGGCCAGCATCAGTCCGGCAGGGAACTTCTGGCGGGTCGGCTCGAGCCGGTAGGCGATCCAGCCGGCAAGCAGATCGACCGTGACAAACGCTGCCCAGTAGATCCCCATGCGCAGCACGTCGCTCTGGGTCTGGGCCCAGCCGTGTTGCTGGACGCGGATCACCGTGCCGATCACCGAAACGAGCAGGGCCAGATCGATCAGCGGCGAAATCGCGGCGAACAGGATCTGGAACAGCCAGGCTTGCGGCATTCCGAACCAGGCCAGCCCCCGCGGGCGTCCGGCGGCCAGCACCGCGCGGTGCTTCCACAGGCACTGCAGCGTGCCGAACGACCAGCGATAGCGTTGCTTGGCCAGCGCCTGGAAGGTTTCGGGCGCCTCGGTCAGGGCGATTGCCTCGACGTCGTAAGCGACCTTCCAGCCGCGGCGCTGGATCGCGATGGTCAGATCCTGATCTTCGGCCAGGGTGTCTTCGGGATAGCCGCCCACCGCGTCGAGCGCGCTGCGCCGCCATGCGCCGACCGCGCCCGGCACCACCGTGATAGCGCCCAGGGCATCAAGCGCACGGCGTTCGACGTTCTGGGCGGTGACATATTCGATCGCCTGCCAGCGGGTGACCAGGTTGACCTTGTTGCCGACCCGGGCATTGCCCGCGACCGCGCCGATCCGCGCATCGGCAAACCAGCGTACCAGCTTGCTGATCGTGTCAGGCAGGAATTGAGTATCGGCATCGAGGGCGATCACGATTTCGCCGCGGGCATGGGCCAGCGCCCGGTTGAGCGCGGCGGCCTTGCCGCCGTTGACCAGGGTCATCAGCATGACCCGCGGATCGCTGCCATAGTGCTCTGCCACAAGCGCGCTGGTGCGGTCCTTGGAACCATCATCGGCGACGATCAGCTCGATCCCGGGATAGTCGCTCTCCAGCACCCGCGCGATCGAGGCGACGATCACCATTTCCTCGTTATAGGCAGGGATGATCACGGATACCGTGGGCTGATAGCTGTCCCCTTCCTCCGGCGGACGGGTGCCGCGATCGAGCAGTGCCAGTGTGGTCATCAGCACGGCCCGGGCAATGCCCAGCGCAATCGCAAAGAAGAACATCCAGCGCAGTGCATAGCCGAGCGAGGCGAGCGCGAGGAAGGCGCCGATATCGGCGCGCACGGCCAATCGGTCGCCGCCGCTCACCTTGGGCATCACCGCATCGCGGCTGAGTCCCGCCAACTGCGATACCGGCACCAGCTGGTATCCGCGGGCGCGGAGCTGGTCGATCAGCGCGGGCAGGGCGGCAATGGTCTGTTCGCGATTGCCGCCGCCATCGTGGAGCAGGACGATATTGGCGCTGCGCTCGCTGTCGCCCGCGGCCACCTTGGCCAGGGTGCGATCGACAATCGCTTGCGCGCCAGGGGTGCGCCAGTCGGCCGGATCCACGTGCAGGCCAACGATGGTATAGCCGCGCTGCTGGGCGATCAGCGCGGGCATCAGTTCATCGGCGGTGGTCGGTTCGGCATCGCCGAAATAGGGCGCGCGGAACAACCTGGTCGAATGGCCGGTATAGGCTTCGACCAGCCGCTGGGTGGCGTTGAGTTCAAGCGCGGTGCCAAGGTCGGATTCCTCGGCCAGGTTGGGGTGGGTGTAGCTGTGATTGCCGATCTCGCTGCCCTGGGCGACGATCCGGCGCAGCAGTTCGGGATGCTCCAGCCCGTTTTCACCAATGATGAAGAAGGTGGCGGGAACCTGCTTTTGCTTGAGGATGTCGAGGATCTTGGGCGTGTAATCCGGATCGGGGCCATCATCGAACGTCAGCGCGACCAGGCGCGGGTTCTCTGCGCCGCCCCGCTGGACCTCGAAGGGGGTGGGCAGGTGGATGTAGCGCGAACTGGTGATGGTGCCATCGCTGGCAAAGCCCAGCGCCCGCTGGCCACCCGCAGGGGCGGCGGCGATCCGCAGGATTTCGCCTTGTCCTTCGATATCCGTGCCCTGCGCAGGCGGAATGCCATCAAGGCGCGGGCGGCGGTGTTCCCGGCTGGCGGCAAGGGCTTCCCAGAAGCCGGGATCTTCGCTGCCGAGGCGCCACAAGGCCACCCCGCGAATGCCCTTGAGCCGCGACAGCTGGTTCCAGCTGGTTGCCGCATCCATCATCCAGATCGTGTGGCGATGAGTGCCGGTGGCATCGCTTTGGTCATAGGCGAAGCCAGAATTGCCGCTGGCCGGATCGAACTGCGGCTGGGCGGAACTGTCGCGCGCGGCCAGCCATGCTTCGCCGATGGTCAGGGCATCGGCCTTGCCGTCGTGCCAGTCATAGCCATAGCTGCCGATGGCCACGACCAGCTTGCCTGCCGGCACGTCCTTTTCGGCGCGGGCCAGTTCATGGGTGAACCATTCGTTGCTGGCGATCGGACCGGCCTCGCCGCCCTGCCAGTGCTGGTCATAATTCATCAGGATCAGCATATCGACAGCACGGGCAAAGCGGGCTTCGTCCCACACCGGCTCGCCCGCAGGCACGGTCAGCGCCAGGCGCAATCCGGCACGGGCAAAGCGGGGCTTGGCGCTTTCGAGGAAAGTCAGATAGTGCGGCAAGGCGCTGTCGGGCATGTTTTCGATGTCGAACACCACGCCGTTCCAGTGGCCCTGATTGGCCGCGGCAATGACCTGGTCAAGTAGCGCCGAACTGCGCGCGGGGCTGGCCAGCACCTTGGCCATGCCTTCGCCATCCCAGTGTTCGTTGGCGATGTTCTGGACCATCAGGTACATGTCGGGGCGGTGCAATTTGCCGCGAAGCAGGGTGAACAGCTGCGGGTCGGGCTGCATCACCAACTTGCCGGACGGCAGGTTGATCGAAGCGTCGGCGGCAACCACCTGATCGAGATCGTTGAAGTGCCGGCGCAGCGATGCCGCGCTTTCCGGATCCCACGGCACATAGAAACCCATGCGCTGCGGGGCGCCGCCGCGCGCCGCTGCATCGCGCAGGGGCGGCAGGCTGTGGCGCAGATGCGCGACCCGGGTGATGAAGGGCATGGCCTGGCTGCGCTCGTGGATGAAATCGAGCGGGGCTTCGGCGGGAACTTCGACAACGGTTGCGGCAAAGGCAGCGGCGGCCAGCAGGATCAGGGCCAGAAGGGCCCATGAAATGCGGCCGACAAGCCGCCGGCGATGTCCGGTGCTGTCGAAGAAAATCGGCGACGTCATTCAGCAGCGCTCCTGATGCGCAAGCTCCCCTGCCGCGCCGCTAGGAGCGCTGGGATTGCTGCAAGCTGAACGCTTTAACCTTAACGCCAGGCCTGCTGATAGAGGGCGATGATCTCCTCTTCCCCCGGCACGCGCGGATTGTTGGCCGGGGAGCCTGATGCGAGCGCCTGCTGCGCCATCAGCGGGAGCAAGGCCTCCCAGCGCGTCGGATCGATGCCATAGGCCGCCGGTGAGGGCACCGCGAGATCGGCATTGATCCGATGCAGCGCTTCGACCAGCGCCCCAACGGCGGACTGATCGCCTGCCGTATCGTCGGCGATCCCCATGGCGCGGCTGCAGTCGGCATAGCGCGGCAGCGCTGCAGGGGCAGACCACTGGGTTACCACCGGCATCAGCATGGCGTTGGAAAGCCCGTGGCTGACATGGAAATGCGCGCCGATCGGGCGGCTCATCCCATGCACCAGCGCGACCGAGCTGTTCGAAAAGGCGATCCCGCCCTGCAGCGCGCCGAGCATCAAGGCCTCGCGCGCGGCGCGGTCGCCCGGATCGGCGCAGGCGCGCGGCAGGTTGGGCCAGATCAGCCGCATCGAAGAAAGTGCCATCGAATCCGAGAACGGATTGGCACGCTTCGAGACGTAGGCCTCGATCGCGTGAACCAGTGAATCGATTCCGGTGTCTGCCGTCAGCCGCGCGGGCTTGGTCAGTGTCAGTTCGTAATCGACGACGGCGAGGGTCGGGAGGTAGGCGAGCCCCATGCAGAGCATCTTCTCGTCGGTCGCGGCATCGGTGATGACGCTGACCCGAGTGGCTTCCGATCCGGTGCCGGCCGTGGTCGGAACCGCGATGATTGGCAGGGCGGGGGCGTCTTCCTGGTGCGGGGCCTTGAGTGCGGGGATGGGCAGGTCGCGCAGCGCCTTGACGGCAACGACTTTGGCCGTGTCGATCGAACTGCCCCCGCCAAGGCCAATCACGCAGTCGTGATCGCCCGCCCGCACGAAGGCCGTGGCCGCCTCAACCGAATCCACCGTGGGATCGGGAACCGCCCCGGTAAAGGCGCGCGAAGCCATGCCCGCAGTGGCCAGAATGTCGGCCACCCGGCCCAGCACGCCGCTGCTGGCCATCCACCCGTCGGTGATGATCGCGGGCCGCGACAGGCCGAACTGCGCGAGGGCTTCGGGCAATTCGGCAAGCGCGCCGCCGCCGATGCGGATCGCGCGGGGCAGATGGATGGCGGACATGCGGGGTTCCTCAGGCGAGCAGGTGTTCCATACCATAGAACTTCGCAGCCGTACCCGCATAGAGCGCGCGCTTTTCATCGGCCGAGGCGCCGACAGTCAGATGCTTGAACGCGTTCCACAGCACGGCGTAGCTCGCGCCCCACTTGTCGACCGGATAGTTGCTTTCGAACATCCCGCGCTCCGGCCCGAAGGCCTCGATGCAGGTTTCGATATAGGGGCGCCACATTGCCGCCAGAGTCTCCGATGACAGCCCTGCTTCGGGGCCGTGATCAGGCATCCCTGCAAACGACATGGCCAGCCCGCCAAGCTTGACCACAACGTTGGGGCACTTGGCGATTTCCTGGATGGTCTTGCGCCACCCATCGAAGCGTTCGTGCAGCTTGCCGTGATAGGGGCCCATGCCCAGCGGGGTGCCGCAGTGATCAAGGCAGATCGGCTGATCGGGGAAGGCGCGGGCAAGGTCGAGCACATCTGCGAGTTGCGGTTCGAGCAGCCATGCGTCGAAGGTCAGTCCCAGTTCGCCCAGATGGCGGAAGCCCTGGCGGAACACCGGATCGCGGTAGAGATCCTTCTTGGCGTGGAACGGAGGGCCAAGCACGTCGGGATCGGCATCCCAGGGGGCGGTGTGACGAATGCCCTTGAAGCGATCGGTGACCGCCATCTGCGCTTCAAGCACCTTGCGCGCGCCGTCGCCCAGTTGCAGGTCGACGTGGCCGATGATCGCATCGCACAGCCGGATATTGCCATAGAGGCCGCTGGCGCTTTGCGCGGCGACGCCGTTGACATATTCGGTCTCGCCCAGAACCTTCATGTCATCGCCCGCGCCCGCGCGGTAGAATGCCCCGCATTCCATGAACACGGTGCCGATCACGTTGTGCCCGCAGGTGGCATCGGCATGAAGTTCGTTGAAGGTGTAATAGGGCGAACGCGCGATTGCGGCGAGGAACGGGTGAAGCGGTTCCGGAAAGCCGCCCAGTACCGGGCGCAAGTCCCACAGGTGATGATGCGGGTCGATGATCGGCAGGTCGGGTTCCAGGATCGCTTCGGTCATGCTTGGCTCCTCTCTCTCGTGCCGTGTTCGGCCTCTGGTTCAGCTTATGGGGATCATGCGCCGCGCTCAACCCCGGGGCGTTCGACCATGGCGGCCAGGGCGCGGGATATTTCCTGCAGGGTCGAATCCGAACTCCACATCGGGTGCGGGCGCGAACGGTCGGCCAGTTCGCTTTCGCGGCCAGCAAGGATTCCGCCCAGCGCAGCCCCCATGAACAGCAGGCGCTGGTTGACCAGCTTGCGTGGCAGGTCGGGCATCAGGTGGCGGATATGTTCGAAGCAGCGCAGGTAGCCCGAGTTCCACCGCCCTTCGAGGGCATCCATGAACAGTGTACGGTGGGTCAGGCCCAGCATCACCACGAAGCGGTTGTAGCATTCGCCCCATTCGGGCGGATCGGGATTGAGCGAGGTGCGCACCAGCCCTTCCACCACTTCGAGCACGCTTGCGGGGCCGCCGCGCGCTTCGACTTCGCTTAGCCAGCGGTTGCGCTGATCGTCGATCAGGCGCGCGCCATCGACGATCAGTTCGCGGACCAGTTCTTCCTTCGAGCCGAAGTAATAGCCCACTGCAGCGTGGTTTTTTTGCCCGGCCGATTCGGCGATCTGGCGCACCGTGACGCCATCGATTCCGCGCTCGGCAAACAGCTTGAGCGCCACGGCCTTGAGGTGCTCTGCCGCGTCGGAACGCGGGGAAACCGGAGGTGAGGGGGCATTGCTGGCCATGCGCGATTCATAGTTTGACTCGGTTCTACGTCAAATGCATTATCCAAATGGATAAGAAATGTGGAGAGGATGTCGGGTGGACGCAGGCGTCGACCTTGCCGCGCTGCAGGCGTGGATGGACGGGCA
>JAYSCF010000087.1:0-7920 GCA_041915005.1 Novosphingobium sp. | reverse complement strand
CCGATCCCGCCGCGATCTTTGGCGAAGCGGCGCGGGTCTGCCAGGCGCTGAAGCTGGGCTTCGTCGAACTGCGCCAGCCCGGTCCCGATGGCACCTTTGGCGCGACCGAAGTGCCCCAGCAGGATGCCCTGATCCGTTCGATCTACACCGGCCCGCTGGTGCTCAACAGCGACTATACCGCCGCGGCTGCCGACGCCGATGTCCGCTCGGGCCGGTGCGACGCGGTCAGCTTTGGCCGCCCGTTCATTTCGAACCCCGACCTGCCGTGGCGGATCCGCAACGGCGCCGAATGGGCTCCCAACACCAATGTCCCGGCCAGCTGGTATCTGCCCGGCGATGCCGGATATATCGACTATCCGGCGCTCGAACCGGCCTGAGGGAGCCCCAGATCATGACCGCGCGTTCGTGGCTGTTCATTCCCGGCGACAGTGAAAAGAAGCAGGCCAAGGCGCTGGGCACCGGGGCCGATGCACTGATCCTGGATCTTGAGGATTCGGTGACCCTGCCCAACAAGGCGGCGGCGCGCGGCATGGTCTGCGCCTGGCTCCAGGCCAATCGCGCCGCGGCCCACGCCGGCGAAGGCCCGATGCTGTGGGTGCGGATCAACGCGCTCGATACGCCGCTGTGGCGCGATGACCTGGCTGCGGTACTGCCTGGTGCGCCCGACGGGATCATGCTGCCCAAGTCCGCCGGACCGGATGCCGTCCAGCAGCTGGCCGCCGAGCTTTACGAGCTGGAACAGAAGAACGGGATCGCGCCGGGCACCACCCGGATTCTCCCGCTGGTCAGCGAAACGGCGGCGGCCACCATCACCATCCCCGTCTATGCCAGCGCCTCCTTGCCGCGCCTGGCTGGGCTGACCTGGGGAGCCGAAGACCTGTCGGCGGCAATCGGCGCCACCCGCAAGCGCGACAGCGCCGGCAAATGGACCGACGCCTTCCGCTTTGCCCGCACGCAGACCCTGCTGACTGCCCATGCCAAGGGGGTCGATGCGATCGATACCCTGCACGCCGATTTTGCCGATCTCGACGGTTTGAGGCAGGCCGCCGAAGAGGCCCGCGCCGATGGATTTGCGGGCATGCTGGCGATCCACCCGGCACAAGTTCCGGTCATCAACGCCGCCTTTTCCCCCAGCGAGGACGAACTGGCCGAGGCCCGCGCCGTGGTTGCAGCCTTTGCTGCCAACCCCGATGCCGGGGCCTTGCAGATCAACGGCCGGATGATCGACCGGCCGCATGTGCGGCTGGCCGAACGGGTGCTGGGAATCAAAAGCTAGGGTTTACTGCGCCGCTGCCGCCGGCTTGTCGGCCGGAGCGGCAGAGGCTTCGGCGGGCGGCGCATCGGCAGCGGCTTCGCTGGCGGCATCGCTTGCGCCATCCTTTGCCTTGGCCGCGGCCTTGGGCGCAAGCGGCGCCTGCGAGCGCACGGTATCGACCGGGAGCATCGCATCGCTGGCAGATCCCGGCAGGATCTGCCCCTGGGCATTGCCCGCACCCTGCTGCTTTTCCCCGCCCTTGCAGGCGCCCAGCGCCAGTGCGAGGCCCAGGACAGCGATCGCTGCGACCGGCTGCTTCATGCTCAATTTCCTCCGCACGGCTGCTCAAGCGCAGCAAGGAATTCGCCGGCGCGGGCCAGCAATGCCCGATCCCAGGTGTCCGAATCAACTGCGATCCCCAGGCGCGCCAGGCTGGTCACGCCATATTCCTCGATCCCGCAGGGCACGATCCCGCCAAAATGCGCCAGGTCGGGCGCCAGGTTCACCGAAAAGCCATGCATCGTAACCCAGCGGCGGATGCGCACGCCGATCGCGCCGATCTTGGCCTCGCGCCCGTCGATATCGCGGGTCCAGATGCCAATGCGCCCCTCGCTGCGCCAGCTTTCGACGCCAAAATCCGCCAGAGTCTGGATCACCCAGCCTTCCAGCGCATGCACAAACCCGCGCACGTCGCGCGCGCGGCGCTTGAGATCGAGCAGGACATAGCCGATCCGCTGCCCCGGGCCGTGATAGGTATAACGCCCGCCGCGCCCGGCCTCGACCACTTCAAAGCGCGGATCGAGCAATTCGGCCCGGTCGGCGCTGGTCCCTGCGGTATAGACCGGCGGATGCTCCAGCAGCCAGATCAGCTCGCGCGCCTCATCGGCCGCGATTGCGGCGTTGCGCAGGGTCATCTCGTCAAGCGCCGTGCGATAGGGCACGGGGGCAAGTGACTGGCGCAGTTCGATGGTCTCTGGCAGGGCGGAATTCATCACGCGTTGCGTGGCGGCATTTGCCGCGGTTATCAAGTGCGAAGGCAAGGACGGGAACAACGATGCGGTTCGACAGCAACGAAGCTTGGAAAACGACTACCGCCGCCGTGATCGCCAATCGCGACATGCTGCTGGCCATCACCGGCGTGTTCGTGCTGCTGCCGGCCTTTGCGCTGATGGTCTTCCTGCCCGAGCCCCCGGTTCAGGCCAAGGCCGACACCGAAGCGCTGCTCGCGGCCTATAGCGGTTACTTCGCATATGCCTGGCCGTGGATGCTGGGCGTGATGGCGCTGCATCTGGTGGGCACGCTGGCGATGATCGCGCTGATCACCGATCCGCGCCGCCCGACCGTGGGCGAAGCGATCCGCGCTGGCGGGCTGCGCACCGGCACGGCCGGCCTGGCCATGGCGATCCTGTTCTTCGTGTTGAGCTTTGCCGCCGGCCTGCCGATCAACCTTGCCGCGCTGAGCGGATCGAAGGCGCTTAGCATCGTCGGCCTCGCCGCCGGACTGATGGTGCTGTTCTATGGCCTTGCCCGGGCCCTTCCGGTAATGCCGGTAGTGGTGATCGAACGGGTCGCCAATCCCTTTGCCGCGCTGCGCCGCGCCTGGGCGCTCAGCCGCGGCAACGGCGGTCGGCTGCTGGCCTTCTATGCGCTGGTGTTCGTGGCGTTCCTGCTCATGCGGCAGTTGTTCCTCGCAGGTCTGACCATTCTGCTGGGCCTGTTCCTGGCGGGCGAAACCGGGCAGATGGGAATCGCGCTGGCTGCCAGCAGCATCGATGCGGTGATGAGCGTCTATCTCGCCGCGATGCTGGCCGCGGTCCACGCCCAGCTGGCCGATCCCGGCACCGCCTGAAGCAATCGCCCGGTCGCGGCGCGCTTAGTCTTTCCAGCCCCAGAACAGCTTGCAGGGCAGCACGTTGAGCGGCTCGAACCCGGCATCGATGTGGGTGAAGTGGCGGGCCATGAAATCGCGCGCCTTGGCCGAGAACTGATAGACCAGGAACGCCCCGCCGGGACGCAGCACCCGGTGGGTTGCCGCCGCGATCGCCGGGCCGATCCCATCGGGCAGGGTCGAGAACGGCAGGCCCGACAGCACGTAATCGGCATGATCATGGCCGTGCGCGCGCACGATCTGTTCGACATCGGCAGCCGAACCCAGCACCGGCACGAAGCGCGGATCGCTGATCGTATCCTTGAGATAGTCGATGAACAGCGGGTTGGTATCGATCACGATCAGCTGCCCGTCGCGCGGCAGCCGGTCGAGCACCGGGCGGCAGAACGTGCCAACGCCGGGGCCATATTCGACGAACAGCTTGCATTCGTCCCACTTCACCGGGGCCAGCATCTTGGCGATGGTGAAGCGCGACGAGGGGATGATCGATCCAACCATCACCGGGTGCTTCAGAAAGCCTTCGAAGAAGACTCCCCACGGACCCAGCATCCGCTTGATTCGATGCGCGATTCCCTGAGGCGCGGCCTCACGGGCAAGCTCGGAACTCGTCATGCTGGAACGCTGGTCCTGTTGTCGGGAATGACCTTGCTCGCGTTTGCAAATTTGCCGCCCCATTGCAAGGCGCATCGGAGGCGGCTAGCGACGAAACGATGACCAGTAGCGATCTGCAACCGGGCGGAACCAGCGCACCCACTACGGCAAGCCTGCCGCGCGGGCGGCTGGTGCTGCTGTTCATGGTCACGCTGGTCACGGCTGCGGGCAATACGGCAATGCAGTCGGTCATGCCGGCAATCGGCACCGCGCTCAAGGTTCAGGATTTCTGGATCAGTCTGGCCTACACCTGGTCGGCGCTGCTGTGGATGCTCTGCGCTCCGATGTGGGCGCGCCGGTCCGACAAGCGCGGCCGCAAGGCCATGATGGCCATTGGCCTGATGGGCTTCATCTCCAGCTTTGGGCTGTGCGGGCTGGCGCTGTGGCTGGGGATCAACGGATTTCTGGGCGGGCTGGGCACACTGCTGCTGTTTGCCGCGTTCCGCTCGCTTTATGGCTGGTTCGGATCAGCCGCGCCGCCGGCGGTGCAGGCCTATGTCGCCGCGCGCACCAGCCGGGCGGAACGCACCCAGTCGCTGTCGCTGATTTCGTCGAGCTTCGGGCTGGGCACTGTGCTCGGCCCCGCGCTTGCCCCCATGCTGATCCTCCCCGCGCTGGGGCTGGTCAGCCCCTTCGCCGCCTTCACGCTGATCGCGGTGGTCGTGCTGATCGCGCTGCGCCTGCGGCTGCCGGATGACACCCCTGCTTTTGCCGGGCGCGGCGATGTGATGGCCGCCCCGTTCAGCGCCAACTCGAACTCTGCCCGCCGCGACGACGAAGCCGAGGACGACGACGAAGACGAAGCCCCCGGCAATCCCGGCAAGCTGGCCTGGGGTGATCGGCGGATGCGGCCGTGGCTGGTGGCCGGGCTGTTTGGCGGCCATGCCCAGGCGGCGACCATGGGGATCGTCGGGTTTCTGGTGCTCGACCGGTTGGGGCTGCGCGCCACCCCTGAACTGGGTGCCGCGCCCACGGGCCGTGTGCTGATGATGGGGGCGCTGGCCACGCTGCTGGCGCAGTGGGGGCTGATCCCGATGCTGCGGCTGGGGCCGCGCGCGTCGTGCCTGGGCGGGATCACGCTGGCGGCGCTGGGTGCCGGGTTCCTTTCGATTGCGCAGAGCGAACACGCCATTTCGGTGTGCGTCGCACTGCTGTCGATGGGCTTTGGCCTGTTTCGCCCCGGCTTTACCGCCGGAGCCTCGCTCTCGGTCAGCCGTGCCGAGCAAGGGCAATCGGCCGGCATCGTCGCCTCGGTCAATGGCGCGGCCTATATTCTCGCCCCCGCGATCGGGGTCTGGCTGTATGGCCATTCCCCGGCGATCGGGTTCAGCGTGATCGAAGCCCTATGCCTGGCCGTGGTCATCCTGGGCTGGCGGGGCATGCAAGACGATTCGGCGCTGACCGGCCAGAAATAACCGGCCTGTCCCGCATCGCTGCTCAGAGAATTTCGGCAACCTTGTCCTGCGGGCGGCACAGCCGCACGCCCTTGTCGGTTTCGACCAGCGGACGCTCGATCAGCTTGGGCTCGACCGCCATTGCCGCCAGCACCGCGGCATCATCGGCCTGGGGCAAGCCGCGCTCTTCGGCATCGGTCCCGCGCAGGCGCAGGCCCTGCTGCGGGGTAAGCCCGGCATCGCGATAGAGCTGGGCCAGCTTTTCGGCGCTCGGCGGGTTCACCAGATATTCGACCACCGTCACATCGATCCCCGGCGTTTCCTGCAGGATTGCCAGCGTCTTGCGCGACGTGCCGCATGCCGGGTTGTGCCAGATCGTAGCCTTCATGTGCGCTCCTTTGCCTTTGCGCTGCCCTAGGAACAATTTTTGCGCCGGGCAATTTGATCCTTGTCAATGCGAACGATTCGCATTAGCGGGCATTCTCACTATTGAGAATCATTCGCAACATAACGGAG
The DNA here is from genome assembly GCA_041915005.1 of Novosphingobium sp. GTDB lineage: Bacteria > Pseudomonadota > Alphaproteobacteria > Sphingomonadales > Sphingomonadaceae > Novosphingobium. The sequence goes on along the minus strand of JAYSCF010000087.1, from coordinate 2,216 downwards.
CCGCCATGACCCCCGCCCTGCACAGCCGCCTTGCCCTGACTGCCGCGCTGGGCGCGATTGCGTTTCCGCAGATCGCCATGGCCGCCGATGCAGCTGACGATGCGGCCGGGCCAATCGTGGTCACCGGCGAAAGCTATCACGTTGCCGAGCCTGCCAGCACCAAGACCGGCACCGCCCTGCTCGATACGCCGCAGTCGATTACCATGCTCCAGCGCGAGCAACTGGACGATCAGGGGGTGGAGCAACTGGGCGATGCGCTGCGCTATGTTCCGGGCGTGACCCTGGGCCAAGGCGAAGGCCACCGCGACCAGGTGGTGCTGCGCGGCCAGTCTTCGACCGCCGATTTCTTCCTCGACGGCCTGCGCGACGATGCCCAGTATTACCGCCCGCTCTACAACACCGAGAGGGTCGAAGTCCTCAAGGGTGCCAACGCCCTGCTATTCGGCCGGGGCGGCGGCGGCGGGATCATCAACCGCGTCTCCAAGACGGCTGATGCACAGAGCGCCAATGGCAGCTTTTCTGCCGGGGCCGACAGCTGGGGCGCATGGTCGCTGGCGGGCGACATGAACCAGCCGCTGGGCCAGGCCATCGCCCTGCGCCTCAACGCCACTTACGAAGATTTCGCCAATCACCGCCAGGTCTATGACGGCCACTTCATCGGCGTCGCCCCGACGCTCAGCGCCGCATTGGGCAATGCGACCACGCTGACCCTGGCCTATGAATTCGACCGTGATCGCCGGGTTACCGATCGCGGCGTGCCCTCGCTCGGCGGGCGGCCGATCACCGGCTATGCCGACACGTTCTTCGGCAGCCCGACGCTTAACCGCAGCACGGTCGATGCCCATATCGCCCGCGCCCGGATCGACCACGAATTCACCGACAGCCTGACACTCAGCCTGGCGGGCGAATATGCCCACTACGACAAGTATTACGCCAATATCCTGCCCTCGGCCGCCACGGCCACCACGGTTACCCTGACCGGCTATGACAGCGGCACGATCCGCACCAACTGGATCGGTCAGGCCAACCTGGTCTGGAAGGGTCAGACCGGCGGGATCGGCCATACCCTGCTTGCCGGGATCGAAGCGGGCGACCAGACCACCACCGCAACGCGCCGCAACGCGCTGTTCGGCGCCGGGGCCAGTTCGGCCACGGTGGCGCTCGCCCAGACGCTGACCCTGCCCGCAATCGGCTGGACCGCGCTTGCCAGCTCGACCAGCGCCGCTGCGCACAGCACCTCGGTCTACCTGCAGGACCAGATTGAACTGGCCCCGTTCCTTCAGGTCATCGCCGGGGTGCGGCACGATCGCTTCACGATTGCCGCCACCAACCGCCTGACCAATGGGGCAACCGACCGCGAAGACGCGATGTGGTCGCCCCGGCTTGGGCTGGTAATCAAGCCGCGTGCCAACGTGTCGTTCTATGCCAGCTACGCCAAGAGCTTTCTCCCCCAGGCCGGCGACCAGTTCACCACGCTCGATGCCAGCTACCAGACCCTGGCCCCCGAGGCGTTCCGCAACCTGGAACTTGGCGCGAAATGGGATCTGACCCGCAACCTGTCGTTCTCTACTGCTGCTTTCCAGGTCGATCGCAGCAACACCCGCGCCAACGATCCCGCCACCGGCAACCTGGTGCTGACCGGTTCCAGCCGGGTGCGCGGGGTCGAGGCCGGCCTGGCCGGCAGGATCACGCCTGGCTGGCAGGTCAGCCTTGGCTATACCTACCAGCAAGGCGAGATCCGCTCGACCACCACGGCAGCCCCGGCCGGGCGCAAGCTGGACAAGCTCCCCGCCCACCAGTTCGCCGCCTGGACCCGCCATGAACTGACCGATCGGCTGGGGCTTGGCCTGGGCGTGGTTCACCAGTCGGGACAGTATGCAACCATCAGCAACGCCGTGCGTCTGCCGGCCTTCACCCGGATCGACGCGGCGCTCTACTACGACCTGTCGGATCGGGCCGCACTGCAGCTCAATGTCGAGAACCTGACCGACACGCGCTATTTTGCCAGCGCCCACACCGACAACAACATCGCCACCGGCGAGCCGATCAACGCCAAGCTAACGCTGCGCGTGAAATACTAGGCGGCGTGGACAAATTCCACGTGGATCACGGTTGGGGGGGGGGGTGGCCCCCCCACGCCCGCGGGCGCCGGGAAACGTGGGGGGAAGGAAAGGGGGGCCCACCCGCGGGGGGCGCCGGACAGGCCACCCCACACG
>JAYSCF010000086.1:0-7989 GCA_041915005.1 Novosphingobium sp. | reverse complement strand
GAAATCGTCGGCAAGTGGCTCAAGACCAAGCCGCGCGATGCGATCATCCTCGCCACCAAGGTGTCCGGCCCCAGCCACGTCTGGTTCCGCAGCCCCAAGCGCAGCGGCATGACCGCGCTCGACCGGCGCAACATCATGGTTGCCATCGAGGAGAGCCTGACCCGGCTCGGCACCGACTATATCGATCTTTACCAGACCCATTGGCCCGACCACGAGCTGCCCTATGAGGAGACGATGGAAGTGCTCGATGAACTGGTCCGCGCCGGCAAGGTGCGGATCACCGGGTGCTCGAATGAAACGAGCTGGGGGCTGATGAAGTCGCTGGCGGCATCGGAAAAGCTGGGCGCTACGCGTTACCAGACGATCCAGAACAATTTCAGCCTCAACAACCGCCGCTTCGAGGATGAATTGGCGCAGGTTTGCCGGATGGAGGGGGTGAGCCTGATCCCCTATTCGCCGATCGCCGGCGGTGTGCTGGCCGGCAAGTATCAAGGCGGCGCCCGGCCCGATGGCGCGCGGTTCTCGCGCTATCTCGAGATTGGCGGGCGCCAGGCGGCGATGGCGGGGCGCTTTGTCAACGACAAGTCGCTGGCCTCGACCGAACGCTTTGCGGCCATTGCCGCCGAAGCAGGGATGAGCCCGGTGACCATGGCGGTGGCCTGGTCGAAGCAGCACGATTTCGTCGCCTCGACCATCGTCGGTGTGACCAAGGAAGAACAGCTCCCCGAAATCCTCGCCGCGGCTGATATGGTCCTGCCCGATGACGTGATGAAGGCGATCAACCAGGTCTCGAAGGAAATCATGTACCCGATGGGTTGATCCGCCCGTCCTTTGCCCTAGTCACGCGGGCGTGACCGATCTGCCCATCCACGCTGTCCTGCCGGACCTGCTTGCCGTCTTGCGCGCGCGCAACGGGGCGGTGCTGATCGCGCCGCCGGGCGCGGGCAAGACGACTTCGGTGGCGACTGCGCTGCTTGATCAGCCGTGGTGCGGCGGCACGGTGATCCTGCTTTCGCCGCGGCGGGTTGCCGCGCGGGCAGCAGCCGAACGGATGGCCGAACTGCTGGGCGAGGCTCCCGGCGAAACCGTGGGCTATCTCACCCGGCTCGACAGCAAGCGCAGCGCCAAGACCCGCGTGCTGGTGATGACCGAGGCGATTTTCGTCTCCACCATTCTCAACGATCCGGAACTCACCGGGGTTTCGGCGGTGTTGTTCGACGAGGCGCACGAGCGGCACCTTGATTCCGACCTTGGCCTGGCGCTGACGATCGAAAGCCAACAGGTGCTGCGCGAAGATCTGCGGGTGGTGGTGATGTCTGCCACGATCGACGGCACGCGCTTTGCCGACCTGCTGTGCGATGCCCCGGTGGTTGAAAGCGCGGGCAAGGCTTTTCCGCTGTCGATCCGCTGGTTCGGCGCGCGGCCCGAACTCAGGATCGAGGAGGCCATGACCTCTGCCGTGCTGACCGCCTGGCGCGAGGAGACGGGCGATATCCTGGCCTTCCTGCCCGGTGTGGGCGAGATCGAGCGCCTGCGCGAACGGCTCGCTGAAAAGCTGCCCACGGCGCTGGTGTTGCCACTGCATGGGCAATGCGAACCAGCCGCCCAGCGCGCCGCGATCAAGCGCGATCCGCAAGGGCGGCGGCGGATCGTGCTGGCCACGGCCATCGCCGAAACCTCGCTCACGCTCGATGGCGTGTCGGTGGTGGTCGATGCGGGCCTTTCGCGCCGCGCGGAATTCGACAAGGCGGCGGGCGTGACCCGGCTGGTCACCCACCGCGCATCGCAGGCCGCCGCCGCCCAGCGCGCGGGCCGCGCGGCGCGTCAGGGGCCGGGGGTGGCCTATCGCCTGTGGGAAGAGGCCGCCCATGCCGGGCGCCCGGCGTTCGATCCGCCTGAAATGCTGACCTCTGACCTTGCGCCGCTGCTGCTCAGCCTGGCGCAATGGGGCGCGGGCGATCCCGCGGCGCTGCCGTGGCTGGATCCGCCGCCGGCGGCCGCTCTGGGGGCGGCGCGCGCGATGCTGCAAGCGCTTGGCGCGCTGGATGATGATGCGCGGATCACCGCCCACGGCCGCAAGATGGCCGCCCTGCCAATGGCCCCGCGCGAGGCGCATATGCTGCTTTATGCCGCCCAGCACGGTGCGGCGGGCGATGCGGCCAAGCTGGCGCTGCTGCTCCAGGAGCGCGGGCTGGGCGGACGGGGTGAAGATCTGGCGGCGCGGCTTGATCGCTGGAATTCGGATCGTTCGCCCCGCGCAGAGGCTTCGCGCAAGCTGGCCGCGCGGTGGGAGCGGCAGGCGAGCGAGTTGGCGGGCCGTCACGCCGATGATGGCATACCCGCCGGGATTCTGCTGGCCGAGGGCTTTCCCGACAATATCGCTCGCCGCCGCGATGGCGCGGGCGAGGATTGGCTGACCGCCGGGGGCAGGGGGCTGCGGCTCGATCCGGCTTCGCCGCTGGCGCGCGCGACCTGGCTGGCCGTGGGCGAGGCTCAGGGCGATGCCAGGGGCGCGCGGATCACCGGGGCCATCGCGCTCGATGAAGGCGAAGTGCTGCGCTGGCTGGCGCACCGGATCGAACGGCGCTCCACGCTGCGCTGGATTGCCGGCGAAGACCGCGTCGAGGCGCTGCTGGAAACCCGCCTGGGCGCGGCGACCGTGTCGAAGGGAAGCGATCCTTCACCCGATCCGCAGGCCATTCGCGCGTTCCTGATCGAACGGCTGCGCAGCGAAGGGCTGGGCCTGATCCCGCTTGGCAAGGCCAGTCTGGCGCTGCTTCGCCGGGCGCGCTTTGCGGGGGTGGAAAGCCTGTCGGATGCGGCCTTGTTGGCCGATCTCGATGATTGGCTGGGGCCGCTGCTGGTCCGGCGGCTTGATCAGCTTGATCCCGCCAGGCTCCACGATGCGCTGCGCGTGCGGCTGGACTATGCCGGGCAGCAGGCGCTTGATCGGCTCGCCCCGGCGCAGTTCACCAGCCCGGCGGGGACGGCCCATGCGATCGACTATGACGATCCGGGCGGCCCCAGCGTGGAATTGCGCGTCCAGGCGCTGTTCGGGCTTGATCGCCATCCCGGCTTTGGCCAGCCATCGCAGCCGCTGTTGCTCAAGCTCACCGATCCCGGCGGCAAGCCGCTCCAGACCACTCGTGATCTCCCCGGTTTCTGGCGCGGATCGTGGCGCGATGTGGTGAAGGACATGAAGGGCCGTTACCCCAAGCACCGCTGGCCCGACGAGCCGTGGAGCGAAATTCCCAGCCTCAAGACCAAGAACGCGTTCAACCGCACTTGATGCAGGCTTGATTTCGGCGCGGAATCGACGCAGGGCAGCGCGCATGTCCGCACGTATCTATCAGCGCCCGAAGAACGCCATGCAGTCCGGCAAGGCCCTGCTTGGCCAGTGGATCCTCGAATTCGCGCCCGCCGAAGCGCGCCGCGCCGACCCGCTGATGGGCTGGACCGGCTCGGGCGACACCCAGGCCCAGGTCGTGCTCAAGTTCGACACCCAGGCCGAGGCCCAGGCCTATGCCGACAAGTATGGTATTGCCGCCGCCGTCCACGCGACCCCGCCGCGCCGCCTCAAGATCCAGGCCTACGCCGACAATTTTCGTTGATCGCCAGCCCGGCCGTGGCCGGGCGCGTAACAGGGGCTTGCCTAAACGGCCGGTCGCCGCCATATGCCCGCCCGGGAGTCGGTCGGACGCTTGCGTCCGCCAACCTGGTCAGGTCCGGAAGGAAGCAGCCACAACGGGTTGCGGCGGGTCGGCCGGCTCCTTTTTCCCTCTCATCGCGAGCGCGCGCTCCCGCTTCTGTGGATTGCTGCGCGTTTGGGCGCTTTGCTCCTGACATTTCGTGCGCCAGCGCCTACCTAGGCGGCGATGGACGATTCACCTGACATCTTTGGGCTCGATTCCGAAGCCGAACGGCCCGAGGACGAAGCCCCCAGCACGGCCGAACTGGAAGCGGCCGGTCAGGGCTCGATGTTCGGCGATCCCGCGCCCGCTCCGGCAGCGCAGCCAGACGTGGCAGCAGCGCTTGTTACCGCCCCTGCTGCTGTTGCTCCGGCGGCAGCTACCCAGGCGGCGCAGCCCTATCGCGTGCTGGCGCGCAAGTATCGTCCGCAGACCTTTTCCGAGCTGATCGGCCAGGATGCCATGGTCCAGACGCTGGGCAACGCGATCAGGCGTGACCGGCTGGCCCATGCCTTTCTGATGACCGGGGTGCGCGGGGTCGGCAAGACTTCGACCGCGCGGCTCATTGCCAAGGCCCTGAACTGCATCGGGGCAGATGGGCAGGGCGGGCCGACGATCGATCCGTGCGGCACCTGCGAACCCTGCACCGCGATTGCCGAAGGCCGCCACATCGATGTGATCGAGATGGACGCCGCCAGCCACACCGGCGTCGACGACGTGCGCGAAATCATCGAGGCGGTGCGCTATGCCGCCGTTTCGGCGCGCTACAAGATCTACATCATCGACGAAGTTCACATGCTCTCGCGCAACGCCTTCAACGCGTTGCTCAAGACGCTGGAAGAACCGCCGGCGCATGTGAAATTCCTGTTCGCCACGACCGAGGTCGACAAGCTGCCCGTGACCGTGCTGTCGCGCTGCCAGCGCTTTGATCTGCGCCGCATCCCGACCCCGCTGCTGGCCGAACATTTCGCCCGGGTCTGCGCCGCTGAAGGCGTAACCGCGGAAGACGAGGCGCTGTCGATGGTGGCGGCCGCCGCCGAAGGTTCGGTGCGCGATGGCCTGTCGATCCTCGATCAGGCGATTGCCCATGCCGATCTGGGCGGCGAAGGGCTGGTCACCGCAGGGCAGGTTCGCGACATGCTGGGCCTGGCAGACAAATCGGCCCAGCGCCGCCTGTTTGCCGCCTTGCTGGCGGGCGATGGGGCCGAATTGCTCGATATGGTCGATCACCAGTTTGCGCTGGGGGTTGAACCGGTCGCGCTGCTGCGTTCGGCGATGGAACTGGCGCACCGCATCACCGTGACCCAACTGGGCAAGGGCGGGGCCGAGGCGATTTCGGCCGAAGAACGCGCCGCGCTGGATGAATGGGCCGGGCGGCTTACCGCAGCCCAGCTGCACCGCCTGTGGCAGTTGCTGCTCAAGGGCCATGACGAAGTGCGCGGCGCGCCCGATCCGCTGGTGGCGGCAAAGATGGCGCTGCTGCGCATCCAGCACGCCAGCGACCTGCCCGATCCGGGCAGCCTGGTGCGCAAGCTTGAGGACATGGTCGCCAATGGAGTGACGGTTGCCGCCGCTTCGGGCGAAGGCAGCGGCAGCGCTGCGGCGCCGGTTGCCAAGGCCGGGGTGGACTGGACCGGGTTGGTTGACCGGGTCGATCATTCCGGCCAGCTGCGCGTCGCGCAGGTGATGCGCGATTGGGTGCGGGTGATCGATTTGCAGCCGGGCGAGCTGACCTATTCGCTGGCGCCGGGCTTTCCGGGCGATCCCGGGGCAGAGCTGCGCGATGCACTGCTGCGCGCCACGGGCGAACGCTGGCAGCTCAATCTCAAGATCGATGGCGCTGGCCGCCCGACGCTGCGCGAGGATGCCGAAGCCGCCAAGGCTGCGGCCCATGCTGAACTGCTGCGGCACCCGCTGGTCGAAGCCGCGTTTGAAGCCTTTCCCAAGGCCGAGATGATCGATGACAGCGCCGAGGCCGGCCTGGTCGGCCAAGGCGGCAAGAAGTGGAGTAAGCGCGCGTGAAGTCGATGGAAGAGATGATCAAGGCCGCCCAGGCTGCCGCCGAGACCATCCAGAAGCAGATGACCGAAGCCCAGGGCAAGCTCGATGGCATCGAGGTTGAAGGCGTGGCGGGCGGCGGACTGGTCAAGATCCGCTGTTCGGCCAAGGGCCGCGTGATCGGCGTTGCGATCGATGACAGCCTGATGAGCCCGTCTGAAAAGGGCATCGTGGAAGACCTGATCGCGGCGGCTTACAACGATGCGCGGGCCAAGGCCGATGCCGTTGCCGGCGAGGAAATGGCCCGCATGCAGTCGGGCATGGGGCTGCCCCCGGGGTTCAAGCTTCCCGGCATGTGATCGCCGGCGCGGGGCGCGCATTGCCGCACCGCCGCTGCCGTCCACAACCTCTGCGCGGGCGCCCATTGCACCCATGGCAGGTCAACCCCATATCCCGATTCAAACCCGGGATCCACCCGGACGGCGTAGGCTCTGCGCCGGATTGGACGGATTGATATGGCTACCTTGCTCCCCCTTCTGCCGCTGCGCGACATCGTCGTGTTCCCCGGCATGGTTGTCCCGCTGTTTGTCGGCCGTGAAAAGTCGGTCGCCGCGCTTGAAGCGGCGATGTCGGGCGACAAGGACATCTTCCTGCTCGCCCAGCTCGATCCGGGCTGCGACGACCCCGACCGCGATGACCTTTACGACATTGGCGTGATCGCCACGGTTCTCCAGCTGCTCAAGCTGCCTGATGGCACAGTGCGCGTGCTGGTCGAGGCCAAGCAGCGCGCGCGGATCGAAAGCCTGCGGATCGAACCGGGCAGCGGCGGCAACATGGTTGTGGCGGCGGTCGAACTGCTTGATCCGGTCAGCGTTTCGGGCACCGAAGTGGCCGCGATGATGCGCAGCGTGGTCGAAAGCTTCGGCGAATATGCCAAGCTCAACAAGAAGCTGCCGCAGGACGCGGGCGACAACCTGGCCGAAATCGTCGATGCCGCTTTGCTGGCTGACGGCGTGGCCGCTCATGTCCAGGCCAAGGTGGCTGACAAGCAGGCGCTGCTGTCCGAACAGGATCCGCTCAAGCGGCTGGAAATGGTCTATTCCTTCATGGAAGGCGAACTCGGCGTGCTGCAGGTCGAGCGCAAGATCCGCGGCCGCGTGAAGCGCCAGATGGAAAAGACCCAGCGCGAATATTACCTCAACGAACAGTTGAAGGCGATCCAGTCCGAACTGGGCGGCGGCGATGGCGAGGAAGCCAACGAAATCGCCGAGCTGCAGGACAAGATCGACAAGCTCAAGCTGTCGAAGGAAGCCCGCGCCAAGGCCAATGCCGAGCTGAAGAAGCTCAAGACTATGCAGCCGATGAGCGCGGAAGCAACCGTGATCCGCAACTACCTCGACGTGCTGCTGGGTCTGCCCTGGGGCAAGAAGAGCAAGCTGAAGCGCGACATTGCGGCGGCGCAGGCCGTGCTCGATGCCGATCACTACGCGCTCGACAAGGTCAAGGACCGGATCGTCGAATATCTGGCGGTCCAGGCGCGCACCAACCAGCTGAAGGGGCCGATCCTCTGCCTCGTCGGCCCTCCGGGCGTGGGCAAGACCTCGCTGGGCAAGTCGATCGCCAAGGCGACCGGGCGGGAATTCATCCGCCAGTCGCTGGGCGGCGTGCGGGACGAAGCGGAAATCCGCGGCCACCGCCGCACCTATATCGGTTCGCTGCCGGGCAAGGTCATTTCCAACCTCAAGAAGGCGGGAACCAGCAATCCGCTGTTCCTGCTGGATGAGATCGACAAGCTGGGCCAGGACTTCCGCGGGGATCCGGCTTCGGCTCTGCTCGAAGTGCTCGATCCGGAACAGAACGCCAAGTTCCAGGACCACTATCTGGAACTGGACTATGACCTGTCGGACGTGATGTTCGTCTGCACGGCGAACAGCCTCAACTTGCCGCAGCCGCTGCTCGACCGCATGGAGATCATCCGGCTCGAAGGCTATACCGAGGACGAAAAGGTCGAGATCGCCGAGCGTCACCTCGTCGCCAAGCAGATCGAGGCCCATGGGCTCAAGCCGGCGGAATTCACGCTGGAAACCGCCGCCCTGCGCGATCTCATTCGCTACTACACCCGCGAAGCCGGGGTGCGCACGCTGGAGCGCGAGATTGCGCGTTTGGCCCGCAAGGCGCTGCGCCGCATCCTTGAAGGCAAGGACAAGCGCGTGGTCGTGACCCCTGAAAACCTGGGCGACTTCGCCGGGGTGCGCAAATATCGCTATGGCGTGGCCGAAGAGGAACATCAGGTCGGCGCGGT
>JAYSCF010000085.1:3969-8048 GCA_041915005.1 Novosphingobium sp. | reverse complement strand
AGGTGTGCAGCAGGTTCGCGTCGGTCGAGAACGGGCTTTCGCCGCGCTTGTCCTTGGGGACCGGGATCTGGTGCTGTTCGGCCCAGGCGATCAGCGCGGTGCGGCTGGTGAGATCCCATTCGCGCCACGGTGCGATGACCTTGATGTTCGGATCAAGCGCATAGGCCGACAGTTCGAAGCGGACCTGGTCATTGCCCTTGCCGGTCGCGCCGTGAGCCACGGCATCGGCGCCGGTGGCATGGGCGATTTCGATCAGGCGCTTGGAAATCAGCGGGCGCGCGATCGAGGTGCCGAGCAGGTAATCGCCTTCATAGCGGGCATTGGCGCGCATCATCGGGAAGACGAAATCGCGCACGAATTCTTCGCGCAGGTCGTCGATGTAGATGTTTTCGTCGGGCAGGCCCATCAGCTTGGCCTTGGCGCGCGCGGGTTCGAGTTCCTCGCCCTGCCCGAGGTCAGCCGTGAAGGTCACGACCTCGCAATTGTAGGTCACCTGCAGCCACTTGAGGATCACCGAGGTGTCGAGACCACCCGAATAGGCGAGGACGACTTTCTTGATATCGGACATGGGGCAAACGACTCCCGCTGAAATTCACGCGGGGCGCGCCTAACAGGCGGGGGGCGGAGGCGCAACCGCTACTCGGCGGCCTTGCGTTCCAGATGCCAATCGGGCGCGGTATCGAGCGCGGCCAGCCGCGCGGCTTCGGCCGCGATGTAATCCCGCGTCATCGGCAGCACATCGCGGCGTTTCACGCTCTGGACGTGGAAATTGACCATGCCCCCTGACCGGAAGCTCTGTTCCGCCCCGGCAAGGTAGAACTGCCACATCCGAAACAGCCGGGCATCATAGAGCGCGGTGATCTCTGCCTCGTGCAGGCAGGTGCGGCGATACCATTCGGCCAGGGTGTGGGCATAGTGGTGGCGCAGCACCTCGATATCCGAGATTGCCCAGCCGCTGCGCTCCAGCGGGGCGACCAGTTCGCTCATCGCCGGGATGTAGCCGCCGGGGAAGATGTATTTGCGGGTCCACTTGTCGGTCGTGCCGGGCGGGCCGGTACGGCCGATGGTGTGGGTCAGCATCACCCCATCATCGGCCAGCAGCCGGTTGGTCGTGGCGAAATATTCCCCGAAATGCAGCGCGCCGACATGCTCGATCATTCCGACCGAGGTAATCCGGTCAAAAGTGCCGCCGACATCGCGGTAATCGATCAGTTCGAAGCGGACCTTGTCGGCCACGCCGGCGGCCACGGCCCGTTCGTTGGCAAAGCGGACCTGATCGGGGGCCAGGCTGACGCCAAGCACCTCGATCCCGTAGTGCCGGTGCAGATACAGCCCGAGGCCGCCCCAGCCGCAGCCAATGTCGAGCAGCCGCATTCCCCGGCACTGGCCCGGGACCAAATGCAGCTTTGCCGCGATCAGGGCCTGCTTGTCGATCTGGGCGCGCTCCAGGCTGCTGCCGGGATCGCGGAAATAGGCCATGGTGTATTGCCGGTCCTCGTCGAGGAACAGTTCGTAGAACTGGCGGGTCAGGTCATAGTGGTGGGTGACATTGCGGCTGGCCTTGCCGCGCAGGTTGACCTGATCGGCCTTGAACGCCAGCCAGTCGACCGCGCGGCGCAGCGGATTGGCGGGATCGACCCCGTGCCCGCCGCCCTGATTTCTGGCGCGATCGGCGTTGCGCATCACCAGCAGCACCAGATCGCGGATGTCGTGCGGCGGCTCGACCAGCATCCGCCCGTCCATATAGGCTTCGCCCGCGCCAACCCGGGGATCACGCGCAATGTGAAGCGCTGCGCCCTTGTCGGTCAGGCGGATGGTCAGCGGCGGGGCGGCCGGATCGCCATAGGCATGGGTCGAGCCGTCGTGATCGACGACAACCAGCCGGCCTTCACGGACCAGCGCGCGCAGCGACTTGTCCAACAACCACATTCCAAGGAGACTATGCTCCTTGGAATTACGTGCAAGTACTAATCAGCCGAGCCAGTGCAGATTGTCGGCGAGCTGCCACAGCCCCAGCACGAAGAACAGCAGCGCCGCGGCCATCCGCGTGGCTTTCAGCGAAACACGCTGGACCAGCTTTTCGCCCATGAACACCGCCGGGCCATTGGCCAGCATCATGCCCAGCGTGGTGCCCGCCGCAACCACCGCGACCGACTGGTAATGGGCGGCAAGGCCGATCGTGGCGACCTGGGTCTTGTCGCCCATTTCGACCAGGAAGAAGGACACTAGCGTGGTGAGGAACGCTCCGCCGCGCTGGCGGACATCGCCTTCATCGTCATCCAGCTTGTCGGGCACCAGCGTCCAGGCAGCCATGGCGATGAAGCCCAGCGCCACGGCGATGCGGAACCACGGCGCTTCGAGCAGCCCTGCCACTTCGGTCCCGACAAAGGCGGCCATGGCGTGGTTGGCGATGGTCGCGGCGAAGATCCCGGCGAGAATCTGCCACGGTGCGCGCAGCCGCGCCGCCAGCACGATCGCCAGCAGCATGGTCTTGTCGCCGATTTCGGCCAGGGCAACGACAGCGGTGGAGGCAAAGAAAGCTTCGAGCATGGGAACCTTGGTCTGGAGAAAAAGCTAGGATGCGCGGGCGAGGTAAAGCACATCGCGGGGTTGCGCCAGCAGGTGCTGGCCCGAATCGATGAACAGCGTTTCGCCGCTCGCCAGCCAGCCCTGCGCCAGCCACAGCGCGGCATCGGCCAGTTCCTGCGGGGCAGTGAGCCGTTCGAGCAGGTTCATCCGGCCGCTGATTTCGTGTTCGTCGGCGCGCTGGTCAAAGCTGGGCAGCATTGCCCCGGGGGCGAGGCCGTAAACGCGGTCAGCGGCGCGGGGCTGGGCCATGGCGAGCATCGTGGTGGCCGCGGCCAGGGCGTGCTTGGCCATGGTGTAGCTGAAGAAATCGGGGTTGGGATTGGCGAGCTTCTGATCGAGGAAATTGATCACCCGCCGCCCGCCAGCCGCGCGGGCATGGGCCAGATAGGCCTGGGCCATGCGGGCGGGGGTGAGCGCGTTGACGGTCATCGCTTCGGCATGGACCGCCGGATCGAGCGCCTGGGCGGTATCAAGCTCGAACACGGCGGCGCAATTGACCAGCACGGCCCAGTCATCGAGGCGCCCGGCCAGATCCATTACCATGGCCACCGCGGCATCGGGGGAGGCCAGGTCGCAGGACACGACTTCGGCGGAAGGAAGGCTGGCGGCAAGGGCATCGGCGGCCGCGCGGGATGTGTTGCAGTGGATCACCACGTGCCAGCCAGCCGCGGCGAAAGTGCGGGAAACCGCTTCGCCGATGCGCTTGGCGCCGCCGGTGACAAGGACTGCGGGACGGGTCATCGCCCCGGTCCATGCGGGGCGATGCGCGTCAGGTCAAGGTCAGCGGCAGCGGCTGGGCCCCTTGGCCAGTTCGTTGCCGATCAGCGCGCCGGCTGCCGCGCCCAGGATCGTGCCAGTGGCGCGTTCGCCGTGGGTGTCGACCGCACGGCCCACCAGGGCCCCGGCAACGCCGCCGATCAACAGGCCCACCGTGCCATCGCCGCGGCGGCAATAGTAGCGGCCGTCGTTGCCCTGCCAGTAGCGGATGCCGTTGTCGGTGCGGCGATAGCGGACATCGCCATCGCGGTCGCGCCAGCCATGGGCCGGAGCCCAGCGCGGCGGATCGGCAAGCACCGGTGCAGCGACCGGAAGCAGCGTGGCCGCAAGCACTGCAGCCGTCAGAATCTTACGCATCGAAACCTCCTTGCGTGTCAGGTCCGCAAGGGTGTGCCCCGCAAGCTGAACGCCGGATTTCCGATGGTGACGAAGCGTGGCCGAAGCGCGATCAGCCGAGCGCGGCTTGCTTTTCCTCGGCCAGGCGGTCCAGTTCGGCGCGGCTCAGCTTCTGGGCCGTGGTCTTGAGCTGGCCGCAGGCGGCATCGATATCGCGCCCGCGCGGCGTGCGCACCGGGGCGCTGATCCCGGCTTCAAACACGATTTCGGAAAAGCGGCGCACGCGCTCGGGCGTCGAGCATTCATAGATCGCGCCGGGCCACGGGTTGAACGGGATCAGGTTGACCTTGGCGGGCAGCTTGTACTGCTTGATCAGG
>JAYSCF010000085.1:0-3941 GCA_041915005.1 Novosphingobium sp. | reverse complement strand
TTCCTCGCCGCACTTGGCCATCATTGGCACGACCCCGCTGGTCGACAGCGTGATGCGGCGCTTCGACAGGGCCAGGCCATCGCCGTCCATCACCAGCTTGAGCGCATCGCGCACGTTGTCGAAATTGTAGAGCGGTTCGCCCATGCCCATCATCACGATGTTGGTGAGCAGGCGCCCGTCGGACGAATAGCCGCCATCGTCATCGACCAGATCATCGCCCAGCGCAGCAAGGTCCGCCTGGCCCGCGCGCGGCCATTCGCCCAGCGTATCGCGTGCCAGCATGACCTGGCCGACGATTTCGCCCGGGGTCAGGTTGCGCACCAGCCGCATCGTGCCGGTGTGGCAGAACCGGCAATTGAGCGTGCAGCCGACCTGGCTGGAAACGCACAGCGTGCCGCGATCGGCATCGGGGATGAACACCATTTCGAATTCATGGCCATCGGCGGTGCGCAGCAGCCACTTGCGGGTACCGTCGCTCGAATGCTGGGCCAGTACGATTTCTGGGCGGCCGATCACGAACCGTTCCGCCAGCCACGGGCGCATGGTCTTGGCGATATCGGTCATGCCTTCGAAATCGGTCACGCCGCGGTGGTAAAGCCAGTGGAACACCTGCTTGGCGCGCAGCTTGGCCGCCTTGGCATCAAGCCCGGCGGTTTCGAACAGTTCGCGGATGCGCTGTTTGGGCAGGCCGATCAGGTCGATGCGACCATCTTCGCGCGGGGTGATGTCGCGCGGGGCGGGGACGGGGTCGATTTGCCCCGGGATCGGCATGAGTGCGGTGTCGGCCATAAGGGCGCGCGATATAGGGCCAAAGCCCCCGAAATACTAGCGCAGTGACGCGCAGCCCACCGCAGCGGCATCCATCGCGGTCGCCGCGCCTGCCAGTTTCCAGGTATTGGAAAAGCCCCGGCCGCTGGCATCGCGGGCATTGACGGTCATTTCGCTGGCCGAACGCATCGCCGCGACGATCGCCGCATCGCCGCGCTTGTCCGCCGCCCAGGCATCGCCGCCGCCCCCGGCAAGCGCGATGCGCTGGCCGCCGATCGACAGGGTGATCGCGCCGTTCGCCGCCAGCTTGCGCGACAGGCGCAGGTGCACCTGCCCGCGCAGGTTCTGGCGCGGCCACCAGGCCACATCGGCATAGGGCTGATAGTCCCGCTGGAGAGTGGATGGCGCGGCCATGGCAATGGCATAGCAGCGCGGCACCTGCCCATCGCGGAACGCGGCCCATTCGCCAAATACGCCCAGCGCATCGCGCGCCAGCGCCGGGGCGGCAAGCAGGGCAGAAACAGCGGCAAGGGCAAGCAAGGGGCGGCGCATCGTGCGCTATTCGCCCATCAGGTCGAGATAGGCCACCACATCGTTGTCGGTGGCGATGAACAGCCCGTCCTGCACCGGGGCGGGTTGCTGGGCGGCGATTTCGAGTGCTTCGGTCAGCGGGCCATAGAACAGCGTGGACGCCGCGCCGCCTTCAACGTCGCCATCGAGGTGATACAGCCGCACGGTGGCGTGGTCATAGGTGGTGCGCATCAATCCTCGTCCCGTTTGTTGCCATCAAGCTGGCGCGCCGCACGCTCGGCTTCGGCCTCGCGCAAGCTTCGCGCGGCCTTGGTTTCGCCGTGGCGGGCGCGGTTGGCATCGGCCTGCCGGGCGGCGTCATCGCGCTTGCGGGCCTTGCGCGCCATGCGCAGGTTGATCACCTCGGCCATGGTTCAGGCGCCCACCGGGTAGGTGATGGCCAAGACTTCCCATTCCTTTTCACCTCCGGGCAGGCGCACCCGGCGCAGATCGCCCACGCCCGCGCCGCGCAGTGCCTTGGCCAAGGGCGCGCTCCACCCGATCAGGTGCGCGCTGGCGTCCTGCTCGTCATCGCCAACCAGGGTCAGTTCGCGCTGGTTGTCATCCTCGTCGGCGATGGTGACAGTGGCGCCAAACCAGGCGCGTGACCTGTCCTCCTGCCGGGCCGGATCGATCACCCGCGCGGCCTTCATCCGGCGGGCCAGATGCGCCAGTTCGCGGTCGATTTCGCGCATCCGCTTGCGGCCATACAGATAGTCGCCGTTTTCGCTGCGATCGCCATTGCCCGCCGCCCAGCTCACGATCTCGACGATCGCGGGGCGTTCGGTGCCAAGCAGGTGATCGTAGCGCGCACGCAGCGCAGCCATGCCGGCAGGCGTGATCGGCGGTCCTTCGGGTTTCATGGCGTCCTGTTAGCCCGGATTGCGCTTGCCGAGGAAGTGGCTGAGCGGATTGGCGCCGTGGTAGCTTGCCCGGTCGGGGTGCATGGCTTCGTAGACCACCGCGTTTTCGAGCACCCGCTGGACATAGTTGCGGGTTTCCGAAATCGGAATGCGCTCCACCCAGTCGATCCAGTCGACACTGCCGCGGCGCGGATCGCCGTTGGCCGAAAGCCACTTGTTCACATTGCCCGGCCCGGCGTTGTAAGCGGCCACGGCCAGCGGATAGCTGCCGCTGAAATAGCTCAGCATCCGCCCGAAATAGGCATCGCCCAGCAGCATGTTGTAGCCCGGATCGCCAATCAGCGCCTCGGGCACATAGTCCAGTTCGACCCGCCCGGCCTGTTCGCGCGCCGTGCCGGGCATCAATTGCATCAGCCCGCGCGCGCCCGCATGGCTGATCGCATTCTGGGCGAACTGGCTTTCCTGCCGCGCAATCGCATGAACCATGGTCCAGTCGGCGCCCTGCGGCACCGGGATCATCGGGAAGGCGACATGGCGGAAATTGCCATAGCCATCAGCATGGGCCGATTGCCCCAGGATCACGCCCAGATCGCGCCGCCCCAGTTCACCGGCCAGTTGGGCAACCAGCACGTGATCGGCCTCGGTGCTGGCCTGTTCGCTGATTTCGCGGAAAAACCGCACGCTGGTTGGCCAGTCGCTTTCGCGGGCAACCTCGCGCACGGCCTGGGTCAGCGAATGGGCGTTGAACGCCGCCCGTTCCGCCGCGCTTGGCACAGCGGCCGGGCGATCGGTCAGGGGTGGGATCGGCTGGCCCAGTCGCTCCAGCGCCAGCAGACCATAGAACTGGTCGGGATAGGCGGCGGCCTGCTGGAAATAGGTGCGCGCGCCAGCCGCATCGCCGGCGGCGGCTAGCGCCCGTCCGGCCCAGTAGAAGCCCTTGGCGCGGGTCTGCGGGGTGCGTGCGGCAGCGCCATAGCGCCAGAACAGCGGCGCGGCTTGGGTGCCGTTGCCAAGGCTCCACAAGGCGCGGGTGCCGCCCAGCCACATCAGCGAAGTGTAATCATCGCGCAGGCCAAAGGACAGGGCGCTGATGTCGGTGCCGGGGGCAAAGGCATCGTCGATCCCGGCGGCGATCCGCACGGCCGTATCATTGTCGCTGCGCTTGGCCACGGTCAGCAGTTCGGCGACCCATTTGCGCGGATCAAGCACCGGGCCGGTCAGCCGTCCACGCCCGGCCAGAACGGCGCCGGCGGCCTGGTATTGGCCATCGGTGCGCAGGCGGTGGGCGCGGTTGAAGACATAGCCCGGATCGTTCATCGCACCCACTGGCAGCGGCACGGCGATAGGGGCGGGGAGCGGCGCGGCACCGATCACGCCGGGCAGCGGTTGGACCACCGGCGTGCCCGGCGTTGCGGGAGCAGGTGTGGCTGGGGCGGCGGGCGGAAAGGCCACCGGCGTAACCGTGCTGACCAGTGCCAGCCGCGCGGCGAACATCGGCCTTGCCGCCGGGCTGGTAAAGCGCAGCAGGCGCGCAGCCTGCAGTCCGCTGCTCGACCACAGCAGCTGATCCATCCGCGCGTCGTGGTCGGCATAGGTCAGATAGGGGCCCAGCTTGGGGAACAGGTTGGCCTCTGCCGCATCGCTCATCGTCCCGCCACGCCACGCGGCGCGGCCGACGTCGGGCGCATCGCGGCGGCCCAGCGCGAACAGCGCCAGCGCATATTGCGCCCGCGCCGGGTT
>JAYSCF010000084.1:0-8068 GCA_041915005.1 Novosphingobium sp. | reverse complement strand
GAAGCCCTTCACGCCGCAGTTTTCGACCAGATCGCGCGCCTCGCGCGCGCCGAGCTTGCCCTTGTGCGGGTCGATCGAGGCGAAGGGGATGCAGATATCGTCGTTCTTGGCGGCGAATTCAGCCACTTCGTAGTTCGACACGCGCTTGGCGCCGATGCCGCTTTCGCAGTCAACCGTGAACATGCAGAAGGCGATCTGCTGTTCGCGGTAGATTTCCGCGATTTCGGGCATCTTGGGGCGCTCGCGCGGGGCCTTGAAATAGGCGCTGGCGGCATCGAAGAACTGCCCCATCACCGGATCTTCGGGATCGTGGCACGAAACCTCGGCGTGAACGTGGACGTCGATGGCCTTGATCTTGGTAAGGTCGATCACGCGGCAGTCTCCATGGATTGAGATTCGGTTTTGGCCAGTCGTTCGACCAGCCGGTTGTAAAGGGTCACGCCCCGGTCATGCGCGGTGGGCATCACTTGCGGATCGGGGGTGGCGGCGATGACGCGGTGTTGCGCCTCGATCATCACCTTGTCTTCGGCAAAGGCTTGCCCTGCCATCACCATCATCGCATCGCGCTTGGCAGCGTCGCCGTCGCGGCAATGCGGGCCCCAGGAAAAGAAATAGCGGGCCGTGCCATTGCCGGTGGGGGTAACGGCCTGGCTGGTGAAGTTGAGGCCGGACATCGCATCGTCCATCGCCGGCGCGGCATCGCCCAATCGCGCGGCCGTGCCTGCCGGATAGTTGGCCGACCACATCAGCAGCACGCCGGGGACCAGAAAGTCATAGGACTGGTAGGTGTCGACCGGCGCGTCATGCGGATTGCGGCGATTGCCGGCCTGCTGCGGCAGCCAGCGGCTGACCCGCACGCCGCGATCAAGCGGCTCGATCCGCGGCTGGGTCTGCGCGAATTCCGGCCCCGCGCCGAAGCTCTGCGCGTGGACGTAGCTGAGGTGGCTGAAATCGAGCAGGTTGTCACAGACCAGCCGCGCCTCGGCGGCATAGTCGAGCTGGCCGTGGCCCAGCACCCAGTCCGGTTCGGATATGCCGACCGCGGGCGGGATCAGTGCTTCGTCGGCCAGCGCCGGATCGCCCATCCACACCCAGGTCCAGTCATGCCGATCGATGACCGGATAGGCGCGCACCCTTGCCTTGGCCGGGATCAGATCCTGGCCGGGAATTTCCAGCGCCTTGCCATCGGGGGCAAACAGCATGCCGTGATACATGCAGCGCAGGTTGGCACCTTCGCAGCGCCCCAGCGACAGCGGGGCAAGGCGGTGGACGCAGCGATCCTCCAAGGCGGAGAGCGCTCTGTCCTCCGCCCGCCATACCACCACCGGCTCGCCCAGGATCGAGACGGCGAACGGCTTCGCCACCTCGATGTCGCGGCTCCAGGCCGCGACATACCAGGCATTGCGGACGTAGGTCATTGCCCCGGCGCTCAGAGCTGGACGATGACGGTCTTGGTTTCGAGGTAGGCCTCGATCCCCTGGCGGCCCTGTTCGCGGCCAAGGCCCGATTCTTTGAAACCGCCGAACGGCAGCGCGGTGTCGATCACGGCGTGGCAGTTGCCCCACACGGTCCCGGCTTTGATCTTGGCCGCCAGCTTGTGCATGGTCGCCACGTCCTTGGTCCAGACGCCGGCGCCCAGGCCGTAGCAGGTGTTGTTGGCTTCGCGGGCGACCTCGTCGATGTCGTCGAAGCGCTGGGCAACGACCACGGGGCCGAAGATTTCCTCGCGCACGACGCTCATCTGCGGGTTCACGTCGACCAGCACCGTCGGATTGACGTAGTAGCCGCCATTGGCCGAAGCGGCATCGCCGCCCATCGCCACGCTGGCGCCATCGCGCTTGCCGGCTTCGATATAGCCCATCACGCGTTCGAACTGTTCCTTCGACACCAGCGGGCCCATGTGGGCTTCGGGGTCAAGGCTGGCGCGCGGGGCCCAGAACGGGGCGGTGGCGGCAACGCCTTCGATCACCTGGTCGAACACCGAACGGTGCGCGTAGAGGCGCGAGCCGGCAACGCAGACCTGACCCGAATTGAAGAAGATCGCGCCGGCCGCACCAGCGGCGGTGGCGGCCACGTCAACGTCGGGCATGACCACGACCGGGCTCTTGCCGCCCAGTTCCAGCGTCACGCGCTTGAGCGTGTCGGTGGCGTTCTTGTTGATCAGCTTGCCGATCTCGGTCGAACCGGTGAAGGCGACCTTGTCGACATCGGGGTGCTTGACCATGCGGTCGCCCGCGGTGTGGCCGTTGCCGGTGATCACGTTGACCACGCCCGCCGGGAAGCCGGCTTCGGCGATCAGGTCGGCCAGGCGCAGCGCGGTCAGGCTGGTCTGTTCGGCGGGCTTGAGCACGGTGGTGCAGCCAGCCGCCAGCGCCGGGGCGATCTTGAGGCAGGCCATCAGCAGCGGGAAGTTCCACGGCACGATCTGGGCGCAGACGCCAACCGGTTCCTTCTTGGTGTAACCGAACACCGTGCCATTGGGCATGGTATAGGGCTGCACCACTTCGCCGTTCACCTTGCTGGCCCAGCCCGCCATGAAGCGGATGTGGCTGGCCGCGCCCGGCACGTCGACCGCGCCGGCCATGGTCTTGGGCTTGCCGTTGTCGATCGCTTCGAGTTCGGCCAGTTCGTCGGCATGGGCTTCGATCAGGTCGGCAAGGCGGATCATGGTGCGCTCGCGCACGATCGGCGGCAGGTTCGACCAGCGGCCATCATCGAAGGCGGCGCGCGCGGCGGCAACGGCCCGGTCCACATCCTTGTCCGAGGCATCGACCACCTGGCCGACGATCTTGCCCGACGAGGGATCTTCGACCTCGATCACGGCATCGTGGCTGGAGGCGACCCATTCGTTGTTGATGAACAGCGCGGGCTTGCGCGCAAGGAAAGCCTGTGCGGCGGGCGAATAGGCGCGCTGCGTGCGGTCGATCGTCGTCATGTCGTTCATGGGTGATCCCTCTCCAAAGGCGATTCTGCTTGTTGGCACTATAGGCAAATTAGTAGGCAAGACATACAAAATATCCGGCGCTATGCAACAGGGCGCTCGAGTCCCCGCGCGGCTGGCCAAGCCTAGTGCGATGCGGGGGTGCTGGCGAGTCAGATTGTTATTGACCATAGCATTATTGCAGCTATTTCACGCCCAATACCGCGCGCGGAGACTGCGCGGCATCCCTTGAGAGGAAGGTCCAGCTTCATGTCGTCGATCATCATCGATCCGGTCCGCACCCATGCCGCGGCCATGCCGCAGCGTATCGCGGTGGGCTGCTGCGAAACCGGGCGGACCTGGACCTGGGCCGAATTCGATGCGGCGATCGACCGCGCGGCGGCGTGGCTGGTGGGCCAGCTCGGCAGCGCCAGCGGCGCGCGGGTGGCGGCGCTGGCCAAGAACCATCCGAACATGCTGGTGCTGCAATATGCCTGCGAACGCGCCGGGGCGATTTTCGTGCCCTACAACTGGCGGCTTGCCCAGGCTGAAATCGCCGCGCTGATGGCCGATGCCCAGCCGGCGCTGGTGTTCCGCGATGCCGATTTTGCCGTGCCCGACACCGGTGCGCAGGTGCTGCCGCTGTCCGATCTCGAAGGGCTGGGCGAGGCCGGAACCCGCGCCCCCGCCGATGCCCGGCGCGGCTGGGACGAGCCGATGACCCTGCTTTACACCTCGGGCACCAGCGGGCGGCCCAAGGGTGTGATGATCACCTGCGCCAATGCCTTCTGGGGGCCGATCAACTTCGCGCTGGGCAGCCTGGTGAGCTATGAAAGCGTGTTCCTGTGCGACATGCCGATGTTCCACACCGCAGGCCTGTTTGCCGCGGCGCGCGTGCCGATCGTGGCGGGCGGCACGGTGTGGGTGTCGGCGGGCTTCGTGCCTGACAAGACCATTGCCCGGATCGGCGATCCGCAGCTTGGCATCACGCACTATTTCTCGGTTCCGCAGATGGCGACGATGCTGTGGCAGCACGCCGATTTCACGCCCGAGAAGTTCCACGGCCTCAAGATGTATGTCACTGGCGGCGCGCCCAATCCCAAGGCCCAGGTCGAACGCTTCGCCCACGCCGGGATCCGCTTCTCCGATGGCTTCGGGATGAGCGAGACGGGATCGAATTTTGCCATGCCGGTGCATGACGAAGCCCGCCTGATCGCCAAGGCCGGCAGCTGCGGCCTGCCGCTGATGGCGGTGCAGACCCGCATCGTCGATGAGGACGGCGTGGACGTGGCGCAGGGCGAAACCGGGGAACTGTGGCTCAAGGGGCCGTCGATCACTCCGGGGTACTGGAACCAGCCGGAACTGACCGCCAAGGCGTTCCACGATGGCTGGTTCAAGACCGGTGATGCGGCTTGCCAGGATGCCGACGGGTTCTTCTATCTCGTCGACCGCAAGAAGGACATGTACATCTCGGGCGGCGAAAACGTCTATCCAGCCGAGGTCGAGGCCGCGATCGCCGAACTGGCCGACATCGCCGAAGCAGCCGTGATCGGCGTGCCTTCGGAACGCTGGGGCGAAGTCGGCCGGGCCTTCATCATCCTCAAGCCCGGTTCGGACCTGACCGCCGAGGCGATCACCGCCCACTGCACCGCGCGACTGGCCAAGTTCAAGGTGCCCGCCAGCGTGGTGATCACCGACGCGATCCCGCGCACGGCCTCGGGCAAGGTGCAGAAGCATCTGCTGCCCCGGGACTGAAGGGCCGATTGAGCGGCGCGCGCCGCTGGGTTAGACTGTCCCGGTCATGACCGAGGCGAGCTACCTTGCAGGCCGGCTGCTGCTGGCCATGCCCGGAATGGGCGATCCCCGCTTTGAACAGGCGGTGATCGCCATGTTCGTGCACGATGCCGAAGGCGCGCTGGGCATCGGGCTGGGCGAGGTCCACCCCCTGCTGCGGCTCCACGCACTGCTTGAAGATGTCGATATCGATCCGGGCGTCGCGCCCGATTGCGCAGTGCTGCTGGGCGGCCCGGTCGAACAGCAGCGCGGGTTCGTGCTGCATACGCCCGACTGGTCGGTGCCCGGCACGCTCAATGCGGGGCCGCTGGGCTGCCTGACGGGATCGCTGGAGGTGCTGCGCGCGATCGCGGCCGGCACTGGCCCGCGCCGCTGGCTGGTGGCGCTGGGCTATGCCGGTTGGGGCGCGGGGCAATTGGACGGAGAGATGCGCCAGCACGGCTGGTTCGCCGCCGCCGGCCATCCCGAAGTGTTGTTCGACACGCCGCCGAGCGAACGTTGGCGCGCGGCCTGGCGGGCCGAAGGGATCGACCCGGCCCTGCTCTCAAGCGAGACGGGCCGGGCCTGAAACTGCGCCTGATCGTGCCTTAGTCGGCGGTTTGCGCCGGGTGGCCGGCGGTCCACCGCCCGAAGGCGGCGATCGCGGCATAGCACAGCGCGGGCAGGGCCAGCGCCGCGGTCAGGTTGCCCGAAAGGTCGGCAATGCCGCCGGTCAGCAGCGGGATCACCGCGCCGCCGAAAATCGCGACGTTAATGATCCCCGAACCATCGGCGGCGCGCTTGCCCAGTCCTTCGCAGGCCAGGCTGAAGATCGTCGGGAACATGATCGAATTCATCAGGCCGATGGCGAGCAGGCTCCACGCCGCGAGCGCTCCGGTGCTGCTGGCCGAAACCGCGATCAGCGCAATCGCGCCCAGCGCGCTGCCGGCCAGCACCTTGCCCGGATTGATCATCCGCAGCACCGCCGAACCGATGAACCGCCCCAGCAATGCCCCGCCCCAATACCACGGGATGAAGCTGCCTGCGGCCGACTGGTCGATCCCCAGCACCGACTGCTGCTGGAGGTAGTTCACGATCAGCGAGCCGATTGCCACTTCGGCGCCGACATAGAGGAAGATGCAGGCCGCGCCGAAGCCGAAACGCTTGTCGCGCAGCAAGGCCAGGCCGCCCGCCAGCGAGCTGGGTTCGTGGTGTTCGCCCTTCAAACGGTTGCGGTTGGCCCAGACCACGCCCGCCACCACGGCCAGCGCGGCGGCCAGGCCCATGTAGGTGTTCACCACCGTGCGGGTTTCGGCCACGCGGTAGGCATCAAGCTCGGCGCCGCTCAATTGGCTGGCCGAAACCGCGGCCAGCCCGCCCAGGATCAGCACCGCGCCGACCTTGGGAAACACGACCGTGCCGAGGCTGTTGAATGCCTGGGCAAAGGTCAGCCGGCTGTGGGTGGTCTTGGCCGGGCCAAGCAGCGAGATCAGCGGATTGGTCACCACCTGGACGATCACCACCCCGCTGGCGAGCACGAACAGCGCCAGCAGGAACAGGGGATAGGCCGCGCCTTTCGACGCCGGAATGAACATCAGGCAGCCGACCATCATGGTCAGCAGCCCGGCCACCGCGCCGCGCATGTAGCCGATCCGCTTGACCAGCCGCGCGCCGGGAATGCCGATCACGGCATAGGCGGTGAAGAAGCAGAACTGCACCAGCATGGCCTGGGTGTAGTTGAGCGTGAACAGTTCCTTGAGCTTGGGGATGATCACGTCGTTGAGACTGGTGATCCCGCCAAAGATGAAGAACAGCGCCATGACGAACAGGCGCAGCTCGGGTGCGTCGATATGGGTCTGGTCTTCACCCGATGCTGCCGTGGATGCCGTGATCGGCGCTGCCATTGTCTTCTCCCCCGTCTCGGTGCCGCCCGGGCTTGTGCGATGGGGCGGTTCAGGGGCGCAAGTCATGGCGCGAGCCGCGCACTTGTCCAGCGACATACGTATGTTTATTCGGCAGGGTTCAGGCGTAAGGGGAACGGACGTGGCCGGATTGTGGTTTGATGAACTGGAAGTGGGGCAACGCTTCGATCACGCGATCCGCCGGACCGTGACCGAAACCGACAACCTGCTGATCACCACGCTGACCCACAATCCCGCCCAGCTGCACCTTGATGCCGAATACATGAAGGACAGCGAATATGGCCGGGTGCTGGTCAATTCGTGCTTCACCCTCGGGCTGATGGTGGGGGTCAGCGTGGGCGATACGACGTTGGGCACGGCGGTGGCCAACCTTGGCTGGGACGAAGTGCGGTTTCCCAAGCCCGTCTTCGTGGGCGATACGCTGAATATCGTGACCGAAGTGCTGGAACTGCGCGGTTCGAAATCGCGCCCCGATGCCGGGATCGTGACCTTCCTGCACCAGGCGTTCAACCAGCGCGGCGAACTGGTTGCCAGCTGCAAGCGTTCGGGGCTGCAGCGCCGCCGCCCGCAGGAATGACGCAAAGGGCGATTGCCAATCTTAATCGTTCGGTTAAACCGGTCGCGATAAAGGGAGAGAATCGTCCATGTCGATCCTGTACGACGAAGGCCAACAGGCCATTGCCACTGAATCGCGCCGCGTGCTTGACGCGCGCATGTCCAAGGACCGCTTGCTCGGCTTGCTCGAACAGGTTGGCCAAGCCGATCAGCCATTCTGGGATACCGCGGTCGAGCAGGGCTGGACCGCGCTTGCCATTCCCGAAGAGCACGGCGGCCTCGGGCTGGGGCTGACCGAACTGGGCCTGGTGGCCCAGGCGACCGGCGCGGCCACGGCCGGCGCCCCGTTCCTGACCTTTGGCTATGGGGCGGCCCGCGCCCTGATCGATGGCGGCGATGCCGCGCTTGCCGCACAGTGGCTGCCCCGGCTCGCCAGCGGTGAAGCGCTGGGCACGGTGGCCTTTGCCGAAGGCAATGCCGCGCTGCCCCCGGTGGCAGGCGTGACCTTTGCCGATGGCAGGCTCAGCGGCACCAAGCCCGCGGTTCCCGGCGGGGCCACCGTCGATATCGCGGTGGTCTGGGCCAATGCCGGCGGCCAGCCGGTGCTGGTGCTGGCCGAACTGGCCGGCGCGGCGCGCACGGCTGTCGCCAGCTATGACAACACCCGGCTCTATGCCGATGTGACCTTTGCCGGCACACCGGCCACGGTTCTGGCCGAAGGCGCCGCGGCGCGCGCCCTTGCGCTGGACGTGCTGGCCCGGATGGCCGTGGTGACGGCGCACGAACAGGTTGGCGGGGCCGAGGCCCTGCTCCACATCGCGCGCGACTATGCCCTGACCCGCAAGGCCTTTGGCCAGCTGATCGGCGCGTTCCAGTCGATCAAGCACCGCATCGCCGA
>JAYSCF010000083.1:0-8245 GCA_041915005.1 Novosphingobium sp. | reverse complement strand
CACTTGATCCGCCACTTGCCATCGGCGCCCTTGGAATAGGTGTTCTCGTAGAGGCCACCTTCCCACCACTGCCGCGCCTTGAGATGCGGTTCAGCGCCTTCGAAGTCCTTGTGACGGCCAGCCTGCATGGTCGAACGGCCGCGCAGGCGGGCGGTCTTGCCATCGGCGTCAATGTCCACGATCGCCTGGATCTGCGGGTGATCAAGCAGGAACCCGTCGATCGGGCCATTGTTGCCATAGGTGAAACGCTTCTGGAACCGGTCGACATAGAGCCGGCGAACGCCTTCCTTGCCCTTCCACACGCCGCCAAAGAAGCGCACTTCGCCATCGTCGGCGAAGAGGTCGACCACTTCGTTGTACATGCATTTGTCGATCAGGTAGCCGTAGAGGTACTGGAGCTTCTTGACGTCGAGTTCGTCCTCGCGAACGACAAGGCGCTGTTCGACTTGCGCCAGCTTGGCTTCCAGCGCGGCAATACGGTCTTCGGACATCCGACTCTCTCCAGATGATTGTATGTTGTGCTTACAAATTGCGGGTGCGGGCGGGGCTTGTCAACGGGATTACCGTTCGGCGGCTTCCAGCCGTTCGACTTCCTCGCGGTAGGGCTTGATCGCGCGGATCATCAGCAGGGTCGCGATCGGCAGCAGGGTGCCGGCGGTGATCACCAGCGCCTTCCACAGTTCGGCTTCATTGCCGACGATGCGCTGGGCAACGCTGCCCACCACCTGGCTGCCCATGGCGCCGAAAAAGGTGAACATGAACAGGTAGAACGCGGTTACCTGTCCGCGCATTTCGGGCGGTGCGATGCGCTGGATCGCCGCGTTCTGCGGCACGGCCCCGGCAAGGCCGAAGACCCCGCCCAGTGCCATGACCGCCAGCGACGCTTCGCCCGTGGGCATCAGCGGCGAAGCGATCGCGCAGACCGTGACAATGCCGAACAGGATGGCCGCGGCGCGCACGTTGGCATCCTTGTAGCGCTTGGCCAGGAATTCGACGAAGACCCCGCCCAGCAGGATCCCGGCAAGGTTGGCGACCAGCATCATCGGGCCCATCACCGAGCCGATCTTGGCCTCGTCCCAGCCATAGCTGCGCATCATGAACGGCACGCGCCAGAAGGCGAGGCCGAAAGTCTCCACCGCGCTCAGCGCCAGCGCGCCGAACATCGGGAAGAACACCGCGCGCCGCGCCCGGATCGCCTGCAACGCATCAAAGCCGAGGAACGTCGCCAGACGGCGGCCGGCTCCGGCATCGGCGGGCAGGGCGGTGGTCTTGCCCGGCGGCAGCTTGCGGGCCGGTTCCTTCACGAACAGCAGCAGAACCGCGGCAACCAGGCCGCCGATCGCCATGTAGAACAGCAGCCATTGCCAGCCGAACACCTTGAGCCCGAGCAGCGGCGCATCGTTCCAGTTGGCCGACACCACCACCAGCTTGCCGCCGAGCATGATCCCGAGCGTGGTTCCGCCGATGAAGCCAAGCTGCAGCAGCGCGAAGGCACGGGTGATCTTCTTGGGCGGGAAGGCATCGGCCAGCAGCGAATAGGCCGCCGGGGCATGGGCCGAACCGCCCGCGCCCAGGAACATGCGGCTGGCGATGAACTGCTTGAAGCCCTGGGCAACCCCGCCCAGCGCCATCACTGCCGAGGTGGCCACCATCCCGCCGGCCAGCACCAGTTTGCGCGGATAGATATCGGCGAGGCGCGCCATCGGGATGCCGACCAGCACATAGAAGATCACGCTGGCCGGGCCGCCCACAAAGCCCAGCGCTTCATCGCTGAGCTGGAAGTCGGTCTTGATCCGCTGGGCCAGCATGCCGAACACGGTCTGGTCGAAGAAGGTCAGGAAGGTCGCGAAAATGATCGCGAACAGCGCGTAATACGACGCGCCGGCAGACGGCCATGCGCCGCTGGCGGCATTGCTGCCATGGCTTTCGGGGCCGGGCACCGCGCCGGCGGCATCGACGATCATTTCGGGCGCAGCGGGCGTGGGGGCCGGGGTGGGGCCAAGTGCCATGGGTTACAGTCCTCTCCAGCGCGGACCGTTTGGGCCCGTCGATTCCTCTTGGCAATTTGTAAGTAACATATACAAAAAGGCCAGCGGTAAATTTTGCCGGATTGGAGAGTGACATGCAGAATCTGGAAGGCAAGACCGCCTTTGTGACGGGCGGCGCTTCGGGCATCGGCCTGGGGATCGCCAAGGCCCTGCTGGGTGCGGGCATGCGCGTAGTGATCGGGGATATCCGCGACGATCATCTGGCTGCTGCCACCGACGAGCTGGCGGGCGGTGACAAGGTGCTGGCGGTCAAGCTCGACGTGACGAATCGCGCAGACTTTGCCGCTGCCGCCGATGCCGCCGAGGCGAAGTTCGGCAAGATCCACCTGCTGGTCAACAACGCCGGCGTCGGCCTTGTCGGGCCGACCGATCTGGCCACTTTCTCGGACTGGGACTGGGTCAACAATGTCAACGTCGGCGGTGCGATCAACGGCGTGGTCACCGTGTTGCCGCGCATCCTGGCGCATGGCGAAGGCGGGCACATCGTCTGCACTGCCTCGATGTCGGCGCTGGTGCCGGTTGGCGGGACCACGATCTATTCCGCCGGCAAGGCCTATGTCACCTCGATGATGGAATGCATGCGCCCCGAATTCGAAGCGCGCGGCGTGATCTGTTCGGCGTTCTGCCCGGGTGCGGTGCAATCGAACATCGCCGAAAGCGGCAAGACGCGGCCCGCTGAACTGGCCGAAACCGGCTATGCCGAAGCCGACAAGCGCCGCCAGGCCAGCGGCGATCTGCGCCACCTGTTCCAGACCAAGGAAGAGGTCGGTCAGCGGGTGCTCGAAGGCATCCTCAATGACGAACTCTATATCCTGACCCACCACGAATTCCTCGAAGGCGTTCGCGAACGTGGGCTTGCGACCACGGCGGCCGTGCAGACCCACCTGCCCGAAAACCCTGAATACAAGGCAACCTTCGCCATGCTGTTCAAGAACCCGGCGATCACCGATGAGATCGCGCGCCAGACCGCGCTCAAGGCCAAGCGGGGAGCATAAGCCGATGAAGGATTTTGCCGGCCGGACGGCCTTTGTCACCGGTGGTGCCAATGGCGTGGGCATCGGGATCGTGCGCAACCTGCTGAATGAAGGATGCAAGGTGGCGATCGCCGATATCCGTCAGGATTCGATCGATGCGGCGCTCAAATCGCTCGACAACCGCGAGGTCATGGGCGTGCAGCTGGATGTTGCCAGCCGCGATGGCTTCAAGGCCGCCGCGGACGAGGTCGAGGCAAAGTTCGGCCCGGTTTCGATCCTGGTCAACAATGCCGGGGTCAATCTGTTCCAGCCGATCGAGGAAAGCTCCTACGACGATTGGGACTGGCTGATGGGGGTCAATCTCCACGGCGTCATCAATGGCGTGCAGACCTTCGTGCCGCGCATGGTGGAACGGGTAAAATCGGGCGAGCAGGTCGGCGGGCACGTGGTCAACACCGCCTCGATGGCCGGGTTCCTGTCCTCGGCCAGCCCGGGGATCTACAACACCACCAAGGCGGCCGTGCGCGCACTGTCGGAATCGCTGCGCTACAGCCTGCTGCAATACGGCCTGGGCGTTTCCGTGCTGTGCCCGGGGCTGGTCAAGAGCCTGATCTATGCCAGCGATGCGATCCGGCCCGACGATCTCAAGGGTGCGATGAAGGCGGTGGATGGCGCCGCGGTCGAACGGATGCAGGGGCTTCACGAATTCGGCATGGAGCCCGATGTGATCGGCGCCCGCGTGATCGAGGCGATCAAGGCCAACCGGCTCTATATTTTCAGCCATCCCGACCACAAGGACGAGCTGCGCGAAGTGTTCGACTATATCCTCGATCACTATCAGGACTATCCCAAGGATCCCGGCTTCGATCAGCGCGTGGCCTTTGAAAAGTTCCGCGCCGATGCCGGGCGGGAGGCGCGGCGCAAGTCGCTCGCGGCGGAATAATAAGGGGCTTTCCTCGGCGGGCCGCCCGGCGAGGCGGCCCGTTCCTGCTGCGCCTGCCGGTAAACTGCCCTTCCGCAAATGGCGCGAAGGGAAATCGTCGTAAAATGGTAACATAGCTGTCCCAAGCGAGTCCCGTGGCGATTGGCCACAGCTTGGGGAAAGGCATGTGCGCGGCATGGGCGCGATCGAGGCAAGGCAGGGCAGCAGGACCGATGCGGGGCCGACCAGTGCGGCTGGACGCTATTTCAATCGCGAACTCAGCTGGCTGCAATTCAACCGCCGGGTGCTGGCCGAGGCTGGCAATGCCAGCCATCCGCTGCTTGAACGCTTGCGCTTTCTGGCGATTTCGGGGGCCAACCTCGATGAATTCACCATGGTTCGCGTGGCGGGCCTGCGCGGCCAGTTGCTCCGCCGGATCGAGGATCGCTCGATCGATGGGCTGACCCCGGGGCAGGCGCTAGACCGGATCACCCTGCGCGCCGACAGCCTGATGGCCGACCAGCACCGCTGCTGGAGCGAACTGCGCCCGCTGCTTGGCGCCGAAGGGATCGAAATTCTTGGCGCGGACGAAATCACGCCCGAACTGTCGCGCGCGCTCGAACCATATTTCACCGAGCAGCTGTTTCCGGTCCTGACCCCGCAAGCGCTCGACCCGGCGCACCCCTTTCCCTTTATCCCGAACCTGGGCCTCAGCCTGCTGTTCGACCTGCGCCACAAGGCCACGGGCGAGGCGGTGCGCGAACTGATCATGATCCCGGCTGGGCTGGCCCGTTTCGTAGAGCCCGAGCCGGGTCGGTTCGTGCCGATCGAGGCGGTGCTGCGGCACTTTGCCGGACGGATTTTCCCGACGTTTGAAGTGCTGGGATCGGCCGCGTTCCGCTTGATCCGCGACAGCGACATCGAAATCGAGGAAGAGGCCGAAGATCTGGTCCGTTCGTTCCGCTCGGCAATCCTGCGGCGCCGGCGCGGGCGGGTGATCCATATCGTGACCGAGCGGATCATCCCGCGCACCTTGCGCCAGTTGATCGCCGGCCAGCTGGATGAAGGCGCCAGCCTGACCGAAAGCGACGTGCTGCTCGGGCTGGCGGATCTGGCGCAGGTGGTCGGGATCGATCGGCCCGAATTGAAGTTCCATCCCTATACCCCGCGCTTTCCCGAGCGCATTCGCGAGCATGACGGCGATTGCTTTGCCGCGATCCGGCAGAAGGACATCGTCGTCCACCATCCGTACGAAGCGTTCGACGTGGTGCTGGCGTTCCTGCGGCAGGCGGCGAACGATCCCGAAGTGCTGGCGATCAAGCAGACGCTCTACCGCGCGGGCAAGCAGGGCGCGGTGATCCGCGCGCTGTGCGATGCGGCCGAGGCTGGCAAGTCGGTGACCGCCGTGGTCGAGATCAAGGCCCGCTTCGACGAGGAACAGAACCTTGAATGGGCCGCCCAGCTCGAACGCGCCGGGGTGCAGGTGGTCTACGGCTTCATCGAACTCAAGACCCATGCGAAGTGCAGCCTGGTCGTGCGGCGCGAGGGCGCGGGCACCAAGAGCTACTGCCACTTCGGCACCGGCAACTATCATCCGCAAACCGCGCGGACCTATACCGACCTGTCGTTCTTCACCGCCGATCCGATGATCTGCGCCGATGCGGCGGCGATGTTCAACTATATCACCGGCTACCTTGAACCGGATCTCAAGAAGATCGCGATCAGCCCGCTCAGCCTGCGCCAGCGGGTCTATGACCTGGTCGATGCAGAGATTGCCAATGCCCGCGCCGGGCAGCCTTCGGGCATCTGGGCCAAGATGAATTCGCTGTCCGACCAGAGCATGATCGACAAGCTCTACGAAGCGAGCGCGGCGGGCGTGCCGATCGCGCTGGTGGTGCGCGGGGTGTGCTGCCTGCGTCCCGGCGTGCCCGGCCTGTCAGAGACGATCACCGTGAAATCGATCCTGGGCCGGTTCCTGGAGCACAGCCGGGTCTGGGCCTTTGCCAACGGCGCGCCGCTGCCCAGCCGCGAGGCCAAGGTGTTCCTGTCCTCGGCCGACTGGATGAGCCGCAACTTCGATCGCCGGGTGGAATTCGCCCTGCCGATCGAGAACCCCACGGTCCACGACCAGGTGCTTGATCAGGTCATGCTGGCCAATCTCAAGGACACCGAGCGGTCGTGGCTGCTGGCGGCGGATGGCAACTATGCCCGGCCTGCTGCGCACGAGGACCGTTTCGACTGCCACGAATACTTTATGCACAATCCATCGCTGTCAGGCCGGGGTGCGGCGCTGGGAGAGGCTGGCGCCGTGCCGAAACTGTCCCTAAATCCAGGCGGATGAAGGCAGCATCCACCGGCGGGGCCACACCGCGCAAGGCGATTGTCGATATTGGCTCGAACTCGATCCGGCTGGTCGTGTTCGGGGGCGCGGCGCGTGCGCCGGCGGTGCTGTTCAATGAAAAGGTCATGGCCGGGCTGGGGCGCGGGTTGGCGGGCGGCGGGTGCTTCGATCCCGAAGCGCGCGCGCTGGCGCTTGAAGGGCTGGGACGGTTCGCCGCGCTGGTCGCGCTGATGCAGCCGATCGAGGTGCGCGCGGTGGCGACCGCGGCCACCCGTGATGCCGCCGATGGCGAAGAGTTCCTCGAAGCCGTGCGCGCGCTGGGTTTGCCGGCCGAACTGCTGGATGGCGATGGCGAGGCGGTGGGCGCGGCCCACGGCGTGCTTTCGGCCCATCCCGGCGCCAGCGGGCTGGTTGCCGACATGGGCGGTGGCAGCCTTGAACTTGCCCGGATCAAGGACGGTGACGTGCATGAGCGGGTGTCGCTGCCGCTGGGCGCGATCCGGGTCGCGGCCGTCCGCGCCGCAGGGCGCGGGCAACTGCGCAAGGTGCTGCGCAAGCAGCTTGGCGGGCTTGATTGGCTCGACCAGGTCAAGGGGCAGCCGCTCTATCTGGTGGGCGGGGCGTGGCGGGCGCTGGCGCGGGTGCACATGCATCTTGCCAACTGGCCGCTGCCGGTGCTGGGCGACTATGCGTTCAGCGCCGCCGATGCCCGCCAGTTGAAGCAACAGGTTCGCACGCTGGGCATGGCCCAGCTGGTGGCCGTGCCCGGCGTGAAGCCCGCGCGGGCGGCGCAGCTGGATGATGCATCGGCGCTGCTGGCCGCGCTGGTAACCGAAGTGTCCCCGGCCCAGGTCGTCATCTCGGCCTTCGGTCTGCGCGAAGGCCTGTTGTTCGAGCGGCTGGATCCTGCCACCCGCGCGCTCGATCCGCTGATCGAAGGGGTGCGCCATGCCGTTGCTGGCCAGGCGCCGATCCCAGGCCATGCCGAGGCACTGCTCGCGTGGAGCGATGCCGCCTTTCCCGATGAGCCCGCGCCCGAACGCCGGCTGCGCCACGCGGCCTGCCTGATCGCCGGGACCAGCTCGGCATCGAACCCGGATTTCCGGGTGATCGACGGCGAGGACATGGCGCTCCACGGCAGCTGGATCGGGATCAGCCACGCGGATCGCGCGGTCATGGCCATGGCGCTCCACATCGGGCTGGGCGGCGATCCGGCCCAGCCGCCGGCCTTGCTGGCGCGCCTCGCTCCGGCGGCGCGGCTGGACCGGGCCCGGGCCTGGGGCTTTGCCTTGCGGCTGGCACAGCGCCTTGGTGGCAGCGCCGGAGCGAGGCTCGATCGGCTGGCGCTGCGGCGCGATGCAGCGGGCAATCTCGAACTGCGGCTGCCGGCCGAGGCGGCGGCGCTGGTCGATGCGGCGGCGCGGCGGCGGCTTGATCGGCTGGCCCAGGCGCTGGGATGCCGCGCGCGGGTGGTGGCCGAGTGAAGTTTTCCACCTGAATTAGAGCGCCATTCGCGTTCTCCCGGGTGGACGCGCCCGGCCGCCTTGGGCAATTGAGGTGGCCATGTGGCAATTGTACCAGTTCCCCCTCTGCCCGTTCAGTCGCAAGGTGCGTCTCCTGCTCAGCGAAAAGGGCGTGGCCTATGACCTGTGGCGTGAAAACCCGTGGGAAGGCCGCGATGAATTCTACGCGCTGAACCCGGCGGGGCGCACCCCGGTGCTGCACGAGCCGACCCGCAATATTACGCTGGTCGATAGCCGCGCGATCTGCGAATATTTCGAGGAAACGGTCGACAAGAACCCGATGATCAACGGCACCGCCACCGGCCGCGCCGAGATCCGCCGGCTGGTCGCGCTGTTCGATGAAAATTTCTATGGCGATGTCACCGCGCCCTTGCTGCACGAACGGATGAAGAAGCGGCTGATCTATCGCCAGTCGCCCGATTCGCGCGTGCTGCGCG
>JAYSCF010000082.1:0-8446 GCA_041915005.1 Novosphingobium sp. | reverse complement strand
GCGATACCGGCACCTATATCGCGCGCTACGACGATCTGGTGAACGGCAAGGAAGAGCCGATCGACGTGTCGAAGGTCGATGTGTCGATGAACGGGATCGAACTGCAGGACCGCGAATTCATCGCTGCGATCCGCGAGGGCCGCGAGCCCAATTCGTCGGTCGCCAAGGTGCTTGATTGCTATCGGGTGCTGGGTGAACTGGAAAAGCAGCTCGAAGCTGCGCGCTAAGTCAAGGAAACCGAGGCAATGGTCGGACGGCGGCAAATCAACGGACGCAGCGTAAATCCCGTGGGCCTGGGGTGCATGTCACTCTCGTGGGCCTATGGCACGCCGCCGTCCGAGGACTACGCCGTCCAACTGCTCAACCGGGCGCTCGACCTGGGCTATGACCACCTCGATACGGCCAACATCTATGGCATGGGCCATAACGAGACCTTGCTCGGCAAGGCCTTGAAGGGCCGCCGCGACGAATTCTTCCTCGCCACCAAGATGGGGATCGTCGTCGATGGGGCGCTGCGCGGGGTCGATTGCAAGCCCGCGACGATCAAGACCTGTGTCGAAGCTTCGCTGCAGCGCCTCCAGACCGATCACATCGATCTCTACTACATGCACCGCCGCGACTTCTCGACCCCGATCGAGGAGTCGATGGGGGCGATGGCCGAACTGGTCCGGGAAGGGAAGATCGGCGCGATCGGCCTGTCGGAAATGAGCGCCGATACGCTGCGCCGCGCCCATGCGGTCCATCCGGTGGCCGCCATCCAGACCGAATATTCGCCCTGGACCCGCAACCCCGAAATCGCCGTGCTCGATGCCTGCCGCGATCTGGGCGTCACCTTTGTCGCCTTTTCGCCGGTCGGTCGCGGGGTGCTGGCGAACGGCGTGCGCGATACGGCCGCGCTGCCCGAAAAGGATCTGCGCCACACCATGCCGCGCTTCAACGCGGACAATTGGCCCCGCAACCTCGCGCTGATTGACCAGTTCAACGCCATTGCCGCGCGCGAAGGCGTGACCCCGGCCCAGCTCAGCCTGGCCTGGGTTCATTCGCGCGGCGATCATGTCGTCTCGATCCCCGGCACGGCCTCGATCCCGCACCTTGAGGAAAACCTCGCGCGGTGGGACTGGGACGTGCCCGCCGCCGTTGGCGCGGAAATCGACGCGCTGATCAACGAACGCACCGTTTGCGGCCCGCGTTACGGCGCCGTGATCCAGCAGACGATCGACACCGAAGAATTCGCCTGAGGCGAAAAGGTCACACTTCGCAGCTCCATCCACCCGGATAATTTTCACCCTTTTGAAATTTTCACATGGGTGATACGCCTTGGACAAGGCACGATAACGTGCCGTCCATGGGAAGGGAGGATGCAAGTCCATGACCAAGCTACGTCAATTTACCGCGATCAGCGCCGCAGCGCTGGTTACCGCGATGGTTTCGACGCCCGCGTTCGCGCAGGACACGAACGATTCGGCTTCGGTGGGCAACCCGGAAATCGTCGTGACGGCGCAGTTCCGCGAGCAGAAGCTGCAGGATACCCCGCTGGCAATCACCGCGGTCAACTCTGCCCTGCTTGAATCGCGTGGGCAGACCGACATTTCGCAAGTTGCAGCCCAGGCCCCGAACGTGGTGCTGCTGCCGCAGCAGCAGTCGAACGGCATCGGCCTGATCGCCTTCATTCGCGGCATCGGTCAAACCGACTTCAACTATGCGCTCGAACCGGGCGTTGGCGTCTACGTCGACGATGTCTACATCCCGACCCTGTCCAGCTCGCTGCTTGACCTGATGGACCTTGATCGCATCGAAGTGCTGCGCGGCCCGCAGGGCACCCTGGCGGGCAAGAACTCGATCGGTGGCGCCATCAAGCTGTTCTCGCAGAAGCCGGATGGTTCGGGCCGTGGCTCGCTCCAGGCGACCTATGGCTCCTACAACCGCGTCGATGTGCGCGGCATGGCTGATTTCAAGATCACCGATAACCTGTTCGCCCGCGTTTCGGGCGCCACCAAGAATTCCGACGGTTATGTCGACCTGCTCGACTATGGCACCACCCACCCGACCTCGAACGTGGTTGCCAACAACCCCGGGACCGGCGGCAAGGTTGGCACGCTGGGCGGCAAGTCGTTCGCGGCTGGCAAGGTTGCGCTGCGCTGGATGCCCAACGATGCGATCGAAGTGAACGTGTCGGGCGACTATACCCGTGAACGCAACGATGCCGGGGCGCAGGTCGTGCTCTATGGCAACAACGCGGCAACTTCGGTCAGCGGCAACCCGTGGCTGCGCGGCAAGAACGGCCTGGCCGTCCCCAACAGCTGTGCCTTCGTCCCGGTTACCACCGCCTATGGCACGAGCTGCGACACCACCCCGGCCGGCTATGATGCCCGCTTCATCAGCTACGCCAACTTCGTGGACAATGCAGCGCCCACCACCCAGGCGCCGTTCAAGCCGTTCAACGCCTTCAACAAGCAGTCGTTCAATGGCTGGGGCCTGATGGGCAACGTCAGCGCCAAGCTGAGCGATGACCTCAAGCTCACCTGGATCTCGTCCTACCGCAAGTACTTCTCGCAGTGGGGTGAAGACCAGGATGGCACGCCGGTTCCGGTTTCGAACCTGATCCAGACCCTGCGCCACCATGCCTGGAGCCAGGAACTGCGCCTGAACGGATCGCTGGCCAACGGTCTGCTCGACTACACCCTGGGCGGGTTCTACTTCAAGCAGAGCGGCACGCTCAACGCGCGCGTCGATCTCAACTATGCCGGCATCGACTTCATCCACGGTCCCGACCTGACCCCGTCGACGTCGAAGGCGCTGTTCCTCAACGGCTCGCTGCATCCGACCGATGCCTGGACCGTCAACCTGGGCGTGCGCCACACCTGGGATCAGAAGGACTACACCTACTATCGCTCCAACCCGGACGGCTCGATCCCCTCGGGGCCGTGCGCGTTCTTCCTGGGCGCCCCGGTGGCTGGTCCGACCGCGATCGGCAACGCTGCGAACTGCTTGCTGGTCGGGCTCTACAACGTTCAGGGCCACTACAAGGGTCAGCGGACGGACTGGCGCGTCGAAACCGACTATCGCTTCAGCCCGGAATTCTTCGTCTATGCCTCGGCTTCGACCGGCTACAAGGGCGGCGGCGTAAATCCGCGTCCGTTCTTCGGTCCGTCGGCGGGTGATTGCTCGGTTCTGCCGAACGGCGCGCCGTGCAACCAGATCACGTCGTTCAAGCCGGAAACCCTGACGACCTACGAAATGGGCTTCAAGTCCGACCTGTTTGACCGTCATCTGCGCGTCAACGGTGCGGTGTTCTACAACAAGTACAGCGACATCATCCTGACGCTGACCAACTGCCACGGCTTCTCGCCGTGCCTGATGCCGGCCAACGTCGGCAAGGCCGACGTGAAGGGCTTCGAACTGGAAATGACCGCGAAGCCGGCTGACGGCCTGACGGTTGACGGTTCGCTGTCCTACATCGACTTCCAGTACAAGAACACGGGCACCTCGGGCGTTCCGCTCAGCAACGTCACGCCCTACACGCCCAAGTGGACCTACAGCTTCGGCGTCCAGAAGGACTTCGACATCGGTTCGGGCACGGTCAGCGCCCGGGTCGACGGTTCGTATCGTTCGCAGGTTTACACCGAAGCGTTCAACGGCCCGACCAACCGGATCGACAGCCTGTTCCTGGGCAATGCCCGGCTGAGCTATACCACCACCGATAAGGACTGGATGGTATCGCTCGAAGTGAAGAACCTGTTCGACAAGTACTATTACGGCTCGATCGAAGACGTGAAGAACTCGTTCGGCACGATCACCGCCGCTCCGGGCCTGCCGCGCACCTGGGC
This sequence comes from Novosphingobium sp., assembly GCA_041915005.1. Taxonomy (GTDB): domain Bacteria; phylum Pseudomonadota; class Alphaproteobacteria; order Sphingomonadales; family Sphingomonadaceae; genus Novosphingobium. The sequence goes on along the minus strand of JAYSCF010000082.1, from coordinate 4,619 downwards.
CGTGACCGTGAAGCGCAGCTTCTAAACCGGTTCGACAAGACACCCTACCTGGGGGCCGCCGTCGCAAGACAGCGGCCCCTTTTTTATGCGCAGCCCCCCTTGCGCGGCGCGGCGGGAACGCTACAAAAACGGTAACAATAGTTAGGATAATCGACATGGGAGAATTTCCGCAGACGCCCTACTTCGTGGGGATCAACGAACCCGTGGGCCGCGAAGTGGCCTTCACCGGGCTCGCAGTCGAAGGCACGATCCCCGAGGCCGTGCGCGGCAGCTTCTATCGCGCGGTGCCCGATCCTGCGTTCCCGCCCAAATATGCCGACGATCACACCCTGTCGGGCGATGGCATGGTCAGCCGCCTGTCCTTCAACGCGGATGGCTCGGTCGATTTTGCGATGAAGTTCGTCGAAACCGCGCGCCACAAGGCGGAAAAGGAAGTGGGCCACGCGCGTTTCGGCAAGTATCGCAACCCCTTCACCGACGATCCCGACATGGCGGGCGTCGATCGCACCGTGGCCAATACCACCCCGGTCTGGCACGCTGGCAAGCTGCTGATGGCCAAGGAAGACGGGCGCCCCTACCGCGTCGATCCCCGGACGCTGGAAACGCTGGGCAGCTATGACTTTGGCGGCGCGCTCAAGAGCGAGACGATGACCGCCCACGTCCGGGTCGATCCGGAAACCGGCGAGCTGTTCTTCTATGGCTATGAAGCCGATGGCCCGGCCAGCACCAAGGTGGCCTACTGCGTGGTCGGCGCCGATGGCGTGCTGAAAAGCGAACAGTGGTTCGATGCGCCCTATTGCGCGATGATGCACGATTTCACGATCAGCAAGAATTACGCGCTGTTTCCGATCTACCCCACCACCAGCGATCTTGATCGGCTGAAGGCGGGCGGCGAGCACTGGCATCACGAACCGGAGCTGGAATCCTGGCTGGGCGTGATGCCGCGCTATGGCGATGTGTCGGAAATCAAGTGGTTCAAGGGCCCCAAGGGCGTCCATTCCTACCACATGATGAACGCCTGGGAGGATGACCAGGGCCTGCTGCACTTCGACGCCTGCCTCAACAACACCAATGCCTTCGCCTTCATCCGCGAACCTTCGGGCATCCACATGCAGCCGTGGGAAATCAAGGGCGCGCTGACCCGCTGGACGGTCGATCCGCGCAGCGACAGCGGCGCAATGCAGGAAAGCGAAATCGGCCCGGCGGGCGATTTTCCGGTCATCCCCGCGGCCAGGCAGGGCCGCCCCTATGACTTTGGCTGGATGCTGACGATGAACCCCGATCTTCAGGGACCGCCGCTGTTCGGCGGGCCGGTCGGGGTCAATTTCAACCTGCTGGTCCGGTTTGACGGCATGGGTTCGGCAACGCCCCAGATTGCCCAGGCGCTGCCGCTTCCCCCGCAGGCCGGCTACAACGAACCGGTCCACGTGCCGTCCCCCCAACCCGGCCACGATGGCTGGCTGATCATGATCGTCGACCAGCAGATCGGCGACAACCAGTTCCGCCACGAAGCCTGGATCGTTGAAGGCGGCGCGATTGCCAAGGGGCCCGTCGCCCGGATCACGATCCCCACCCGCCTGCGTCCGCAGGTCCACGGCTGGTGGGTACCGCAAGCCCAGCTCGACGCGGCAGGCTGATCGGGGCGTGGGCAAGATCGTCATCACCGGGGCGTCGGGCCAATATGGCCGGCTTGCGACCCAGGGCCTGATCGACCGCGGCCGCGCCGCCGATCTGATCCTGATGAGCCGCACCCCGGCCAAGCTGGCCGACATGGCGGCACTGGGCTGCGAAGTGCGCTATGGCGATTATGACGAGCCCGGCAGCATGGTGGCCGCGATGGCGGGGGCAGAACGCCTGCTGCTGATCTCGGGTACGCGCGTTGGCGCACGGGTGGCCCAGCACCAGGCCGCCGCCGACGCGGCGGCCAAGGCCGGGGTGGCCCACGTGGTCTATACCAGCTTCATCGGGATCGACGATCCGGCCAACCCCGCCGAGGTCCGCCACGACCATATCGAAACCGAGCGCCTGATCCGCGCCTCTGGTCTTGCGTTCACCTTCCTGCGCGATGCCCACTATGCCGATGCGATGATCGTGATGGCCGGGCCGGGCGTGATGGCCAGCCGCCAGTGGGTCAGCAATTCGGGCCTGGGGCGCGAGGCGATGGTCTGGCGCGATGATTGCGCCGCCTGCGCGGTGGCCGTGCTCGATGGCGCAGGCCACGAAAACCAGACCTACGATATCACCGGTCCCGAATTGCAGGACTTTGCCCAAGTCACCGCGCTGATGGCCGAGATTACCGGCGTGAAGCTTGACTATGTGGCGGTCGATGATGACGCCCAATATGCGATCTTCGATGCCATGGGCATCCCGCGCCGCCCGGTCGATGACCAGTATGTTTCGGGCATTCCGTGGAACAGCGATGACATGGTGACCTTCGGCCAGGCCATTCGCGAGGGATTCCTCGCGATCTGCTCTGGCGATGTCGAACGGCTGCTCGGCCGCCCGCCGCGCTCGGTTCGCCAGCTGATCGAAGACAACGCCGCGATGCTGCGCGCGGCGGCGGGCTAGGCGTTCAGGGGCGCCACAGCGCGTCGAGCGCGGGCTTGAAGTGATCGCGATGCTCGGCCGGGATCCGCGACACCAGCCAGCCTTCGAATTCGCCGATCACGGCGCGGGCCTCGGCCAGCTTGGCCTCGCCCGCCGGGGTCAGCCCCAGCGAATGCGACTTGCCATCAAGCGGGGTGCGCACGACCAGCCCGGCATCTTCCAGCCGCGCCACCAGCGGCACCATGTTGGCGCGCTGGATATCGAGCATCCGCCCCAGCTGGCTGGCGGTCATCACCGGATTGGCCCCGATCACCAGCAAGGCCGAAACATCGGCGATGCGCAGCCCCAGCGGCTCGATCCGCGCGGCAAATTCGCCCATCATCGCGGCCGCCGCACGGCGCAGCGCATAACCGGGTAATTCGTGGAGCGGATCCTTCATGCTTCCGCCCTAGCAATAGCTATTGCCCATAGCAATCAGCATTGTTATGACTCATAACAACATAGGGAGAGTCGAGCATGGAATTCACGCGCCTCAATCCGCTGACCGGTGAAGTCGCCTCGAGCGCCGCCGCCATGAAAGCAAACGATATTCCGGCGATTGCCGCCAGGGCCGCCGGGGCCTTTCCGGCCTGGGCCGCGCAGGGGCCGAACGCCCGCCGCGCAGTGCTGATGAAGGCCGCCGCCGCACTGGAAGCCAAGAAGGACGATTTCGTTGCCGCGATGATGGCCGAAACCGGTTCGACCGCGGGCTGGGCGATGTTCAACCTCGGCCTGGCCTCTGGCATGGTGCGCGAAGCCGCCGCCATCACCACCCAGATCACCGGCGAAGTGATCCCCTCGGACAAGCCGGGCTGCCTGGCCATGGCACTGAAGGAACCGGTCGGCGTGATCCTGGGCATCGCGCCGTGGAATGCGCCGATCATCCTGGGCGTGCGCGCGATCGCCGTGCCGCTGGCCTGTGGCAATTCGGTGATCCTGAAGGCCAGTGAAACCTGCCCGCGCACCCACGCCTTGATCATCGAAGCCTTTGCCGAAGCGGGCTTTCCCGAAGGCGTGGTCAATGTCGTCACCAATGCGCCCGAAGACGCCGCCGAAGTGGTCGGAGCGCTGATCGACGCGCCCGAGGTAAAGCGCATCAACTTCACCGGTTCGACCGGGGTGGGCCGGATCATCGCCACGCGCGCGGCGCAGCAGCTCAAGCCCTGCCTGCTCGAACTGGGCGGCAAGGCACCGCTGATCGTGCTCGAAGACGCCGACCTTGATGAAGCGGTCAAGGCTGCCGCGTTTGGCGCCTTCATGAACCAGGGCCAGATCTGCATGTCGACCGAGCGGATCATCGTGGTCGAAGCAGTGGCCGATGAATTCGCCAAGCGCTTTGCCGCCAAGGCCGCCAGCATGGCGACCGGCGATCCGCGCGAAGGCACCACGCCGCTTGGCGCCGTGGTTGACAGCAAGACCGTTAGCCACGTCAACGCGCTGATCGACGATGCCGCGGCCAAGGGGGCCAAGGTGATTGCCGGCGGCAAGGCCGACTCCGTGCTGATGCCCGCCACCGTGGTTGACGGCGTGACCGCCGCGATGAACCTCTACCGCGATGAAAGCTTCGGCCCGGTCGTGGCGATGATCCGCGCGCGCGACGCCGAACACGCCGTGGAGCTGGCCAACGACACCCAGTATGGCCTCTCGGCCGCGGTCTTCACCCGTGACATCGCCAATGGCCTGACCATCGCCAAGCGCATCCAGTCGGGCATCTGCCACGTCAACGGCCCGACCGTGCACGACGAAGCCCAGATGCCCTTCGGCGGCGTCGGCGCATCGGGCTATGGCCGCTTTGGCGGCAAGCAGGGCATCGACAGCTTCACCGAAACCCGCTGGATCACGGTTGAAACCCAGCCCGGCCACTTCCCGATCTGAGCGATCTTCCCATCCGATCTTTCGAATTCTAGCAAAGGAATAGCATCATGGCCGCCGAACGCGCCGAAGAAGATACCGTTTCGTATACCATCGAAAACCGCATTGCCTGGGTGAAGTTCAACCGCCCCGAAAAGCGCAACTGCATGAGCCCCAAGCTC
>JAYSCF010000081.1:0-8613 GCA_041915005.1 Novosphingobium sp. | reverse complement strand
GTCTGGAGGGCGCGCCACGCCGCCAGCGCTGCAGGCTTGAGCATGGCGGGCACGAACAGGTCGAGCGCGCCGACCCGCACGCCAAGCTTGCGCAGCCGGTCGCGCTGGTCCTTGTCCAGCCGGTCAAGCCCCGAGGGCAGCCGTTCGAGCATGCCGCCGGCTTCGGCCAGGCGGATCAGCAGCGCGCGCAGTTCCGGCCCAGCATCGAGCGCGCGGCTGCCCTCATCCAGCTTGCGCAGCGGATCGAGCGGGGCGAGCGCGCGGGCGAGCCAGCTTTCGATGGCGGCCACCAGCGCGGTTCGTGCCGGGGCCGGCACGGCATCAAGCGCGGCATCGGGGGTCAGCTGGGGGGCCAGCACTGCGCGCCCGGCGCCAAGCCGGCCCAGTTCGCTTTCGCCCCAGACGATTCGCGCGCCCTCAAGGCCCAGCTGGGCGGTGCCGGCGGCGAGTTCGCCCGTCAGTGCCTCGGCGCGCTGGCCCAGCAGGTCGGGCAAGTGCCGTTCTGCCGCGGCGAGCAGCAGCTTGCGATCGGCCAGCGGGGCGGCGGCATCGACCTTGAAGCGGAAGCCATCCAGTCGGCCAATGGTTTCCCCATCGACGAGCACGGTGTCGTTTTCACATGTTACAGGCAGCAAGGCAGTATCCGGTCCCAGTTTCTTCATGAGTATGGCGGTGCGGCGGTTGACAAATCGTTCGGTCAGCCGGGCATGGAGTGCGTCCGACAGCCGCGCCTCGACCGCGCGGGCGCGCGCGGCCATTTCCTCGCGGCCCAGCACCCAATCGGGGCGCTGCGCGATATAGGCCCAGCTGCGGATCGCGGCGATGCGCATTTGCAGGGTATCGATATCGCCGCTGACATTGTCGAGGTCTGCAACCCCGCGGGCGACATAGTCGCTTCCCAGCTGGCCATGGCGCAGATCCTGCCACAGCCGGGCGACGAAGCGGGCGTGGTTGTCGGTGCCGTATTGCCGAAAATCGGGCAGCGAACAGGCATCCCAGAACCGCCGCACCATGCCCTTGCCGCGCAGCGTTCCGGCAATCGCGGGATCGTCGGCAAGATGCTTGAGCACGGCCAGGTCGACCGCTTCGGGCGCGGTGGCCAGCGCGGGATGATCGGGAGCGCGTTCCAGATCGGCGATCAGGCTGGCGAGCGAGGTGAAATCGGGCTCGGCCTCGCGCCAGAACAGCCGGGTCAGCGGGGGGAAGCGGTGCTCCTCGATCGCGAAGACCTCGTCGGCGGTGAATTCGGCGTCATGGCCGCCGGTTCCGGCGAGGGTGCCGAAAGTCCCGTCGCGCTGGTGGCGTCCGGCCCGCCCCGCGATCTGCGCCATTTCCGCCGTGGTCAGCCGCCGCTGGCGCACCCCGTCGAATTTCGACAGCCCGGCAAAGGCGACATGGCCGACATCGAGATTGAGCCCCATCCCGATCGCGTCGGTGGCCACCAGGTAATCGACTTCGCCCGCCTGGTAGAGTGCGACCTGGCGGTTGCGGGTTTCGGGGCTCAGCGCGCCCATCACCACCGCCGCCCCGCCGCGGAAACGGCGCAGCATTTCGGCCACGGCGTAGACCTGCTCGGCCGAGAAGGCGACGATCGCGCTGCGCGGGGGAATGCGCGACAGCTTTTTGGCGCCGGCATGGCTGAGGGTCGAAAAACGGGGACGCGAAACGATCTCGGCTTCGGGCACCAGGGCCTTGACCATCGGCTCCAGCGTCGCCGAACCCAGCAGCATCGTTTCTTCGCGCCCGCGCGCGTGCAGCAGCCGGTCGGTGAACACGTGGCCGCGTTCGCGGTCAGCCGAAAGCTGCGCCTCGTCCAGCGCGACAAAGGCGAGGTCGGCATCGACCGGCATTGCCTCGGCGGTGCACAGCAGCCAGCGCGCATTCTTCGGCTCGATCCGCTCTTCGCCGGTGATCAGCGCGACCTTGTCCGCACCCTTGATCGCGCAGACCCGGTCATAGACCTCGCGCGCCAGAAGCCGCAGTGGAAACCCGATCGCGCCCGAGGAATGGGCACAGAGCCGCTCGATCGCAAGGTGGGTCTTGCCAGTGTTGGTCGGCCCCAGCACCGCCTTGACGCGGCTGTCGTGATTGCGGCGATCACGTGAAGGTGGTGGGCGGTCCATCGGGCCAGCTTAGGCATTCTCACCAAGCCCCCGCAAGGCGGCGCGGCGCAAAGCGCGGCAACTTGTTGTCCATAAGCCGGGGATTGATGGCCGGCCTGCCCGGCCGCTTTCGCAGTGGCCCTTAGGCGAAGATTAACCACGCCCGGTGCAGGACGGGGCGGCGCAGTATCGCCGCTGGATTGCGAAGGGCCGGGTCTTGTTCAAGCCGCACGAATTGCTGGAAACCGCCCGCGGCAGCCCAGCTGCCGGCGCGGCCGTGCTGACCGGCGGGCAGTGGCGCGGGCCGATGCGGCAGACCCTGTGGCACCGGATCGGGCTGGCGCGCCGTCCGTTCGCCCGGCAGCTGGCCGGCGCTGCCGCGCCGTTTGATCTGGCCGAAGACATTGGCAGCGCCCAATGGTTTCGCGGCCTTGCCACGCTGGCTGTGCTGTGCGGTGCGGCGATCGCCTTCTGGCCTGACTTTTCCGTGCGCCCCGGGACAACCGCCATGCCGCTTGATGCGCGATCGCGCGAGGGGTTTCGCGTCCAGGTGATCCAGCCACTGGCGCTGGGGGCAAACGCCGCGCGCCGCATTGTGCCGGGCCCGGCGGTGGTGCCGATTGCCGGGGTGCCCGAGCGCCCGCAGATCACATTGACCCTGACGCTCGGCCAGGGGGACAGCTTTGCCCGGATGCTGGAGCGCGGCGGGGCCTTGGCCGGCGATGCCGCGCAGGCCGAGCGGCTGGTAAGCGGCGCACTGGGCAGCGAGATCCTTGCCCCCGGCACGCGCATTGCCGCGGTGTTGGGTCCGCGCGCCGATAGTGCCGCGGCGCGCCCGATCGAACGATTGGCCCTGCGTGCGCGGTTCGATCTGGATCTGGCGATCGCGCGGTCGGATGCGGGGCTGACCCTTCAGCGCCGCGCGATTGCGGTCGATGCCACGCCCCTGCGGATTCGCGGCACGGTGGGCACCAGCCTCTACCGTTCGGCCCGGGCGAGCGGCGCGCCGATCGAGGCGATCCAACAATATCTGCAAACGCTCGACCAGCATCTCAGCCTCGATACCGCGATCGAGCCGGGCGATACCTTCGACATCGTCGTGGCCTATCGCCGCTCGGCGGGCGGCGAAGCGCAGGTTGGCGAACTGCTGTTCGCGGGGCTTGAACAGGGCGGCAAGCCCAAGGCGCAGCTACTGCGCTGGGGGCGTGAGGGGCAGTTCTACGAAGCCTCGGGCATGGGGGCGCAGCGCACCGGGCTGATCATGCCGGTGGTGGGGCACATCACTTCGACCTTCGGCGCGCGGCGCCATCCGATCCTGGGCTATACGCGGATGCACGCCGGGGTCGATTTCGGCGCGGCCTATGGCTCGCCGATCTATGCCGTGGGTGATGGCACGGTGAATTTCGCGGGCTGGCATGGCGGGCACGGCAACTATGTGCGGCTTGATCATGGCGGCGGCTATGCCACGGGCTATGGCCACATGAGCCGGCTTGCCGTGGCCAATGGCACCCGCGTGCGCGCCGGGCAGGTGATCGGTTATGTCGGCTCGACCGGGCTTTCGACCGGGCCGCACCTGCATTACGAGCTCTATCGCGGCGGGGTTCCGGTCAATCCGCTGACCGTGCGCTTCACGGTCTCGAACCAGGTCGATAGCGGCGAGCTTGCGGCCTTCCGGGCGCGGATCGCCCAGCTCAAGGCGCTCAAGGCCGGGGTGGCGCTGGCCAGCCTTGCCCCGCGCGAAGCCGTGGCGGTGATTTCCCCGCTCAACTGACCTTTCCACCGTGCCGCGCAGGGGCTAGACACCCCGCCATGACCGGACCCTTCCCCGCCACTCGCCTGCGTCGCACCCGTGCCACCGCGTGGAGCCGTGCGCTTCACCGCGAAACGGTGCTGACCCCCGCCGACCTGATCTGGCCGCTGTTCGTGACCGAAGGCAGCGGGGTTGAAGACCCGATTGGCTCGCTGCCCGGCGTGTCGCGCTGGTCGGTCGACCGGATCGTGGAGCGGGCCAAGGAAGCGCAGGCACTGGGGATCCCCTGCCTTGCGCTGTTTCCCAACACCCAGCCCGATCGCCGGAGCGAGGACGGGGCCGAGGCGCTCAATCCCGACAATCTGATGTGCCGCGCGATCCGCGCGATCAAGGATGCCTGCGGGGATTCGATCGGCGTGCTGACCGACGTGGCGCTCGATCCCTATACCAGCCACGGGCAGGACGGGCTGGTCGATGCGGCGGGCTATGTCCTCAACGATGCCACGGTGGACGTGCTGGTGGGCCAGAGCCTCAACCAGGCCGCTGCCGGGGCCGATGTCATCGCCCCGTCCGACATGATGGATGGCCGGATCGGCGCGATCCGCGATGCGCTGGAAAGCGCGGGCCACGCCAATGTCCAGATCATGAGCTACGCCGCCAAATATGCCTCGGCGTTCTATGGCCCGTTCCGCGATGCGGTGGGCAGCCGTGGCCTGTTGAAGGGCGACAAGAAGACCTACCAGATGGACCCGGCCAATGCCGAGGAAGCCCTGCGCGAGGTCGAGATCGATCTTGCCGAAGGCGCCGACAGCGTCATGGTCAAGCCGGGCCTGCCCTATCTCGACATCGTGCGCCGGGTGAAGGAAGCCTTCGAGGTGCCGGTCTTCGCCTATCAGGTCAGCGGTGAATACGCGATGATCGAGGCCGCCGCTGCCGTCGGTGCGGGCGACCGGGATGCGCTGGTGCTGGAAACGCTTACCAGCTTCAAGCGCGCGGGCTGTTCGGGCGTGCTGACCTACCATGCCGCGCATGCCGCGCGGTTGCTGCATGGCTGATTTCCGGATCGAGACCGAGCGGCTCGTATTGCGACCCTGGCGCGGCGGCGATGCCGCGCCGTTCCTGGCCATGTGCCGCGATCCGCGGGTGATGGAATTCCTCGGCCCGCCGATGGAGCAGGAAGACATCGACGCGGCGCTGATCCGGCAACACGGTTTCCAGCGCCGCCACGGCCATTGCTTCTGGGCGGTCGAGCGGCGCGCGGATCGCGCCTTCCTGGGCTTTTGCGGGCTCAAGCCCGGTCCGGAAGAAACGCCGCTGGAAGGCCGGATCGAGATCGGCTGGCGGCTGGTGCACCATGCCTGGGGCCAGGGCTATGCCCGCGAAGCCGCCCAGGCCAGCCTCGACTGGGGGTTTTCCGCCCTGCCGGTCGATGGGTTCTGGGCCGTGACCGTGCCGGGCAATGTCCGGTCGTGGGGGCTGATGGAACGGCTTGCCATGCAGCGCCGGGGCGATCTCGATTTCGATCATCCCGCGCTTGGCCCCGGTGATCCGCTGCGGCGGCACATCGTCTATGCAGCCATGCGGGCAGACAATTGAGAGGAAGGATCATTCATGCGGCCTGACGTCACCATCGTTCCCATCCACGGCAAGACGCCCCGGATTCACGACAGCGCTTTTATCGCGCCGGGATGCCGGATCATCGGCGATGTCGAAATCGGGCCGGATGTCAGCGTGTGGTACAACTGCGTGATCCGGGCCGACGTGAACCGCATCGTCATTGGTGCGCGCTCGAACATCCAGGATGGCACGGTGATCCATTGCGACAGCCCGATGCCCGGCGCACCCGAGGGCTTTGCCACGCTGATTGGCGAAGACGTGCTCGTCGGCCACATGGCGATGATCCACGGCACCCGGATCGAGGATCGCGGCTTTGTCGGCTTTGCGGCCCAGACGATGAACGGCTGCGTGATCGAGGCCGAAGGGATGCTGGCGGCCGGCGCGCTGCTGGCGCCCGGCAAGCGCATCCCCGCGCGGCAATTGTGGAGCGGGCGCCCCGCCACCTTCATGCGCGATCTCGATGATCGGGCACTTGCCGGTCTGCAACTGGGCGTGGCCCACTATGTCGAAAACGCCAAACATCATCAGGCCGCGATCGACGCCTTGACCGATGGCCCGGCCCAAGGCTGAGTTCCCCCCCGCCGAGGCGATCCGCGCGCTGGCCGATGGCGAGGGGCGCCTGGCGCTGCGCGTCACGCCGGGGGCGCGGGTCGAATGCGTCGAGCTGGCGGACGGCAAGGTGGTGGTCAAGGTCCGGGTCAAGCCCGAGGACGGCAAGGCCAATGCCGCCGTGCTCGATCTGCTGGCCGCGGCGCTGGGGATTGCGGCCTCGCGCCTGCACTTGTTGCGCGGCGCAACCGGGCGCGACAAGCTGGTGCGGATCGCGGATTAGGCGCGGCGCGGCTCAGGCGGCGGGCAGGTGCCGTGCAGCAAGGGCCAGCAGCGCAGCATAGCCGGCGGCCAGCCACAGCGCGAATTGGGGAAAGTGCAGCCAGCTCATCGCCCCCGCCAGGGCGCCCAGCGCCAGGCCAAGCCACAGCAGCAGCCAGCCACTCCAGCCTTCCCCGCCGCTGCCGGTCAGCCGCGCGGCCAGCCCCTGGCCCATCCGCACCAGCGCCCCGGTCATGTAGGTCAGCCCGACCGAAACCTCACCGCCGCGTTGGAAGGTGTTGTTGAGCGCGCCCATTGCCGCGGCCAGCGCGGTCAACATGGCAAGCGCCGCCTGTTCCACGTGGAACCCGGCGGCCAGGGTCAGCAACAGCGCCACCAGCGCCAGCACCACCGGCTTGCGCCGTGCGCCGGCCCGCTGGGCGAGCAGCGCCCCGCCGGTCACGCCGATGACGAAGCTGGCGATCAGCCAGGCCGGCATCCAGGCGAGCGCGGGGCTTTGCGCAAGGTCGACCCCCAGGCGGGTGGTGTTGCCCGACATGAACGAGACGAAATAGCGATTTCCCGCCAGGAACCCGGCGGCATCGACGAACCCGGCAAGGCCCGCCAGTGCGATGGCAAGGCGGCGGCGGGGCTGGTCGATCTGCTGCATGGCCAAAGGCTAGCGCGCCCCGGCCGGCTGGGTCAATCGCGCGCCATGCCCGTGGCCATGCGGGTCAGCACATCGGCCATGGCATCGCCGATTTCGCGGTCGGCCACGGCGGTATCGGCAATCGCGCGGCGCATGGCCTCGGCCCATTGGGTTGCGGTCTTGCGGTCGATCGGGAAGGGCGCGTGCATCGACATCATGCATTTGCCGGGATTGGCTTCGAACCAGTCGCGCGGGCCACCGGCCCAACCGGCGAGGAACAGGGGCAGCGCCTCGCGCATTTCGGCAAGGTTGGCGGCATGCATCGCGCGCAGTTCGGCGTAGTCCGGATCCTGTTCCATCAGGTCATAGAAACGCGTGGTGATTTCGCGCAGCACCGCATGGCCGCCCACCCGTTCAAACGGGGTCGCGGCAGGGGCGGCTGGAGCCTCGACGTCACTCACGGTATTCTCCCGGCGCAGGATAGTTCAGGCCCCCGCCCTAGCCGGGCCGGGGCCTGAACGAATTGACCCGGGTCAATCAGTCCGCATCGCTGGCGGGCTTGGAGGCTGCCTTGGGCTTGCGGGCCGCAGGCGGCGCCTTGCGTGCGGCCTTCTTGTCAAGCTTGGGCGGGGCCGGGGTCAGTTCGAAGGCCAGCGCCTCGTCCTTGACCGAAACGTGGACCTCGCCGCCGTGGGCCAGCTTGCCGAACAGCAATTCTTCGGCCAGCGGCTGCTTGACCTTGTCCTGGATCAGGCGGGCCATCGGCCGCGCGCCGAACAGCTTGTCATAGCCGCGCGCGCCCAGCCATTCGCGGGCATCGCCGTCGAACTGGATGTGGACGTTCTGTTCGGCCAGCTGCAGTTCGAGCTGGAGCACGAACTTGTCGACCACGCGGGCGATCACTTCCTTGCCGAGATAGGCAAACGGCACGATCGCATCGAGCCGGTTGCGGAATTCCGGGCTGAACATCCGCTTGACCGCTTCGTCCCCGGCATCCGCCTTGGAGACATCGCCAAAGCCGATGCCCTGGCGCGCCATGTCCGAAGCCCCGGCATTGGTGGTCATGATCAGCACCACGTTGCGGAAATCGACGGTCTTGCCGTGGTGGTCGGTCAGCCGGCCATTGTCCATCACCTGCAGCAGGATGTTGAACAGGTCGGGATGGGCCTTCTCGATCTCGTCGAGCAGCAGCACGCAGTGCGGCTGCTGGTCGACCGCATCGGTCAAGAGGCCGCCCTGATCATAGCCGACATAGCCCGGAGGCGCGCCGATCAGCCGCGAAACCGAATGGCGCTCCATGTATTCGGACATATCGAACCGCTGGATCGGGATGCCCAGGATCGAGGCAAGCTGCTTCGACACCTCGGTCTTGCCAACCCCGGTCGGGCCCGAAAACAGGAACGAGCCGATCGGCTTGTCGGGATCGCGCAGCCCCGCGCGGGAGAGCTTCATCGCGCTCGACAGCACTTCGATCGCCTGGTCCTGGCCAAACACCACGCGCTTCAGGTCGCGTTCGAGATGTTCAAGCGCGGTGCGGTCATCCGAGCTGACCGACTTGGGCGGGATGCGCGCCATGGTTGCGATCACGGCTTCGATCTCGCGCGCGGTGATGGTCTTCTTGCGCTTCGATGGCGGGACCAGCATCTGCATCGCGCCGACTTCGTCGATCACGTCGATCGCCTTGT